>CAZUDK010000010.1:0-3673 GCA_964618905.1 uncultured Candidatus Saccharibacteria bacterium | reverse complement strand
GGGTAAGTACCTGGGGTAGCTGTTGGTGAGACTGTGATGGTGGCTGTAGAGTTCGCGGTAGGTTTGCTGCCTTGGTTTGAGAAGCTTACTGATACTCCAGTTGGTACACCGGATGCTGAGAGAGTTACAGCTTTTGAAGTGCCTGCTGTCAGGGTTTTGGTGATGGTTGTCTGGCCGTATTGATCGATGCCTCCCTGCTGCACAGAAACGTTACCGGAATTCGAGAGAGAGTAGTTGAAGGCTGGCGAGACAGTCACTGTGGCAGAATCACTTGCCGTACCTCCTCCACCGGTGCAGGTCAGTGTGTATGTGGTGCTGCTCGACGGACTTACACTCTCACTGCCGCTTGTAGATTTGCTGCCACTCCAGTCACCGGAAGCGGTGCAGGAAGTCGCATCAGATGTAGACCAGCTCAAGGTAGAACTATTGCCGCTTTCTATTGATGAAGGTGTTGCAGTGAGAGAAACGGTCGGATCTGGAGTCTCGAGGAAGTACAAAGTAAACTGCTTCAGCTCGCCCGGAAAGATTGTCATAGTGGTGCCGTTTCCATACGAATTGCCAGTATGAGTGTAAGTGTAGCCATCAGGCGAGTCAATAAGCGTGATGGTGTAAGAAGTACCGCTTGAGCTTGGATTTATAGTGTAATTATGAAAGCCCTCTGAAGTATCTGTACCTACGTCAGGAGATACTGAATATTTTGCGCCACTTATGAAATTTTGATCATGGTCGCGGACATGAACCTCGAGAGTAGCCGGATCTGGAGCAGGTTCTGACACAGTGACAAAGGCGTAGTCAGTGTCACTGCCGCCTGGACCGGTACATGTAATGGAATACGTGTTGTTACCTGAAGGGCTGCGTGTCTCACTGCCACTGGTCGACTTACTTCCGCTCCATCCGCTTGCAGCTGAACAAGAGGTTGCATTAGTAGAGGTCCAACTCAAAGTAATGCTGTCGCCATCTTCAATTGAAGATGGATTTGCAGTTAGAGAAACGGATGGTGCTGGAGTGACTGTTGCCTTATAGAAGCAAGATTTTACGATTCCCGGTAGCGGGTCGCCGAAGACATCATTGCTGCAGGAGATACCATCTGTTCCATCTTCGTAAGCATATGTGCCGTTGCAGCCGTAGGCGACGTTGGCGCTGCCGCTGAACGAGCAGTTGCCGCCCTCGCTGGCACATTTGCTGTAGCCTGAAGGGCCGGTGCACGACGGTGGTAACTGTTCGTTGATTTGGATTTCATTCGTTGAATCAGAAGGCCTGCCGGCGAACGAAGACATCATCGAAACGCTAACTGTTACCTCGGCATTATAGGTTCCTGCATCATACGTGTGGGCGATACTTGCCACTCCTGCACTTGATGAGCCTCCTGAGCAGTCGCTCGGGGAAGAACATGTCTGAGTCACGCTTCCAGATGTGCCGTCGCCGAAGTCAAAGTCGTACGATATTTCAACATCGTCACCGAGAGCCAGGTCCCTGTCGCCAACATATCCCCATAAAGTGATGGAACCATTGGTATATTCGTCACTATAGACCTGGAAGGTCAAATCGTTCATCGGCATGTAGAATGTAGAACCGATACAACTCAGAAACGCTCCCGCATCCGCTTCAACAGTTACTGATTGAGGCTGTGTTCCGGAAGATGGTGAAGCAGAGACGGTAACTCCTCCCGAGGCGCATGTATATGTGGAACTCCACGTAGCCCGAGCCCGAGCTTCCGCGGAGCTTGCGAAGCTAAACAGACTTATAGAGATGAACAGAAAGAGTGACAGGGTTCTCATAGAAGGAAGGTTACAATAGGACTATGAGAACATTATAGTATACTGAACAGCACACACAACGCGAAAATGTTGATAAGAAAAAGGCGCCACAGAGTCTGTGACGCCTTCGGTCCGAAGACCAGGTATTAAAAGGTACTGACTAATCCCATTCAGGTTGAGGATCCTGTGCACGCCGGACATCGACGAGGCTGAAGCCGAGTGGCTCCGCATCCGACTCGCCAGAGTGAGCCAGGATGTTGTAGTCCATGGCGATCCGCATGGAGACTACGTCTTCCTCCGTAAAGGAATCCGTACGCCACTGCTGGCAGTTCGGAGCCGTCATACGTGTGAGTCGGCCACAGATATGACCAAAACCGAAGAGATGTGCTCCTTCGTGGTCTCCATACCATCCGAAACCGTAAATGGTTTTGCACAGCCACTCACCATTGACACCGACACCGTTGATAGCCTCGAGAGAACCAGCCTGACAACCTGGTTGAATAGAAGAATCGACAAGAACATCGACTCCAGCCGTATCCGCGGACTGCTTGTACCATTCTCCAGGGCCGAAGGCTACTTGAGCACTGGCCTTTATGAAGGCCATGATCTGCTGCCTGTAGTCGCTGGGAATGTAGTCAGCGAATGAGAGCAGGACATACCTCCATGGTTCGTCAAATTCCCACTCCTCGAACTCGTACTCCTTCGTCTCGAAGTTGTAATCGAAGTTTCCGCAGACGGTCTTGGGGTAGAACGCGACGTCCTGACCCTCGTGCAACTCGCAGTTGTACTGAATGCGGTCGCAGCTCGACATCGAGCCGCTCTTACCGGCGAACGGTCCGTCGGCTACAACGTACGTGACCGGTAGGATATCCCACCAGTGCTCGCCTTCGAGCTTCATGGCTCTCTCTGCCCCCGTTACTGCTGTGCAGAACTGAGGCACGAGGCCAGCCTTGGTCTCCAGCCGATAGCTGACAGACTGATTGCGCGGGTCGTGTTCGATGCTGACGACTCCGTCTGCATCGATCGGGAAGACCCTGTCTCCCCCCCTGACCTGCAAGGTGTTGAAGTACTGCTTCACCCGCGCTTCTTGCGAGGGGGGTACACGCATCTTCAGCACCACTACCACATCATCCATCGGCGGCAAATGGTACTCCTCCTGGTCGGGACCGGACGGGCTGTCGCAGGCGGTGGTGATGAGCATAAGCGTCATCACCACAAAATACTGGTAACGAATACTCATCTCACCCTCCTATGGTGGCTATGAAAGAAATCAGTGAAATCTATGCTAAAGAACTGTCGTAATTATACCCATAAAATACCTTAAAAGTCAAGTAGATGTTATGCACATTTCAGTATGTCTCACCCTCGAAAGACGGCTCAATCATGCTTTTCTTGCTTAAAAATACTCACAAACTCTCCCTTCGTATCACTTGCATAAGAGAGGGGATTCGGTCACGAGTCATTTTTTGCTGAAAATGCTCTCGACCCCGCCTCGGCCCGTCGGCCTCCGGCTTTCGAATCTGTCCTCGCGATACTTCGTATCACTTGCGGAAGAGGGGAGATTCGAACTCCCGAGACCCTTTCGAGCCTGCCGGTTTTCGAAACCGGTGCCTTCAACCTCTCAGCCACTCTTCCAAAATATACTTCGTATTTTGTCCTTCGGACAGAGCGGCTTCGGGTTGACCGCCCTCGCTTCGCTCGCGGATAAAATCAAAGCAGTTTGATTTTATCCCTCTCAGCCACTCTTCCAAGAATCGCCGTAAATATAGCATTTTTTGCCTTTTCAACCAAAAATGTTATTATTTCTCAGCATTAATGGCCCTATCGTCTAACGGTTAGGACACAGGCTTTTCAAGCCTGGAATCGGGGTTCGATTCCCCGTAGGGTCACAACTTGCTTTAATTGGGGTGCGGAGC
>CAZUDK010000009.1:0-5588 GCA_964618905.1 uncultured Candidatus Saccharibacteria bacterium | reverse complement strand
ACGCAGGCCTGTATGCAGACAATGACAATTCAGACTACTTCCTTGATCCTGCGACTACCACTGTTTCTCTTATAGTGGCCGGCAAGGTGGGGATTGGCACTGCTAGTCCATCAGTAGCTTTGGATATAACCGGCTCCATCGAATACACAGGTACTATCACAGACGTATCAGATGCTCGTCTCAAGGAAAACATCAATGAACTCGAACCAGCTCTCGACAAGTTGATGCAGATAACTCCAGTATCATTCAACATGATAGGAGACACCAACATCCAGCTTGGATTCACTGCACAGGATGTACAAGAATTCTTCCCTGAAGCTGTATCTATCATCGACTCTGAAGGTCACCTCGGCCTCGACTATACTCAACTCATCTCTCCAGCTGTTAGGGCGATACAGGAGCTATATGAAGAGATTTTAACTATTCAAGATCAGATAACTGATTTAGCAAAAGAGATCATTACCGATAAATTGGTCACTAAAAAACTTTGTGTTGAAGATGTTTGCGTTACTCGCGATCAATTTCTGCAGATGGTAGCCAATTCCTCTGGAACAACAAATAATTCGAAAACTTCTTATAAAATCACGACAGCCTCAACCCCATTAGAACTAAACGAGGCAAGCTCTACTTCTAACGGGGCAGGCCAAACGAGTACGAGTACATCTAGTACTGCTACCACGACCTCACCAGAACTAAACAAGACAAGCTCTAACTCTAATGAGGCAGGTCAGACAAGTACGAGCACAGCAACAACTACCAGTACTACGACAAATACAAACACCGCAGCTTCCTCAGCTCCACAATCCTAAATATGAGATTCGGTCTCAAGTGTTATCTGGATAGGTGATACAATCATTTGTATAAACATGCTTAGGTCTAAAATTTTTTCAGTGCTGATTATTGCATTTATCATGGCGCTCTTTACTCGGCTTTTTATTCTCGAAGGATTTGTTGTGTTAGGAGATTCCATGTATCCAACTATAGTCAACGGTGATTATGTCTTCGTAAATAAGCTCGCATATGTTGCTGAGGAACCCGAGCGTGAGGATTTGGTGGTAGCAAAAACTCGTCCAGGTCAGAGAGTAATAAAAAGGATAATAGGTCTTCCTGGTGAGAGAGTCAGTATAGGAGGAGGGAAGGTATACATAAAAAATGATCGTTTAGACCCTGGATTAATGCTAAATGAAGGTTATTTAAGTCAAAATACTCTTACAGAAGGAACTAGTACCATTAATTTAGATCCAGAAGAATACTTTGCTCTTGGAGATAATAGAGCAGTAAGCATAGATTCAAGAGAAGTAGGACCTATAGACAAATGGCATATAAAAGGAAAAGTTATAGCAGTTTTTAATATAAAAACATTAAAATTCAGGATTTTAAGATAATTTATATAAAGATTTATTAAGGTTTAGATAAGTTATATCTATTAATTTTGCATAACTGTGCAAAGTCGAACTTTGCACATGATAACTGTTCAATATCAGATGTTGAATAATAGAGAACTACGAGGTTGAACCTCGTAGCATGTATTCAATTTTAAGGCAGAGCTGTCCACAGAAAAAGAATTTATGTGGATTTTTCTTTAGTCTTGAAATGTATAATAAATACAACAATATTTTGATGCCGATACATTGTATCGGCATGTAAAAAGAACATTAAATCTGATGGATTCTGACAAGAATACAAACAACCCAGTAGGCAGCAATGAAAAGTGGCTTTCGATGTCTGAAGCTTCTTCATTTACACCGTACAGTGCGGAGTATCTCTCACTCTTGGCACGTAAGAAAAAACTGACCTCCAAGAAGATAGGCAATACTTGGTATACCACCAAGGGTTTCCTTGATGATTATATGAAGAGGCAGATGATCCGTACTCATGTGCAGAATGGCAATCTGAATAATATTTCTGAAATTGCCCGATCAGTTCCTACAGCTGAAAACAATTATCAAGCGTCAGCTGGTAGCCAGCAACAAAAAGCTAAGTTAGAAAAAATAAAAAAAGAGGAATTAAAAAAATATAATTCTCTCAAAAAAGTCCGTTCTTACCAAGAAGATATGCAGGAGTACGCCAAGCTCGTGGGTGTATCTGTTCCTGATCTTCATAAAGCTCCTGTCGAACACAAGAAAACTTCTTTATCTGCTTCTTTGGGCAAGATCCTAAGCAGAGATGAGTTGAATCCAGTTATCTTCGCACCTGCAAGTAACGCAACCATGAAGACCAGCCTCAAAAGGCTCAAGAAAGCTGAGAGAGCTGAAAAGAAAGCCAAAAAAGAACCTGCTAAACAGCAAGTGGTGACTGGGCAAGTTGGGTCAGAATCCAGCGATAAAAACGATCATCCTAGCAAGCTCGCACCGGTAGTGTCAGACATAGAGCAGGCACTTGAAAGAGTTATCGACAGGCGCGGCAATCCCACTTTTGTTCAAAGGACTGGAATGCTAGGCAATGCAAAGAAGTTTGGCAGCCAGATATTGGTAGAGCAAAATTCACCGGTGAGAATTGTGGCTGCCAGCCGTACTTTGACGGTCGCTGTCCTTGTAGTGTTTGTTCTTATGACTCTCTTACCTACTCCTCTTGTCTTCAGTTTCTTTGACAAATCGCTTGGATTTGTAACAGAAGCGGTCAGTGACGCAAACACTGTTATGGGCTTCCGGCCAGGTACACATAAAAATGAAATTCTGCTTTTAGACAAAGAAGGAAATATTTCAATCATGGGTCACATAGAGACTGAAGGTCAGCTTCGCTCTTACGCTCCTGATGGCGTAGCGCCTATAGTGGTGGACTCAACAAGCATGGTTAAGAATTTGAATGCTCAGTATGTCGGAGGTCTTGAAGCAAAAGATTTTACTCTCTCTTTTGTTACCAAGAACGGCAATGTTACAACTCAAGATGTAAAACTTTCGGGCAACGTGGAAGTCGGCAAAACTCTCTTGGTGAAAGGTGCCACTAAATTGCTTTCTGCACTTGAAGTCGGAGGAGAACTTACGGTCTTTGGAGATGTAACTTTGAACAAAATGCTTTCTGTTGAAGGTCCAACGCATCTTAAAGATAATTTGAGTGTTGGTAAGAATGTCTCTATCAGAGGCAGTTTGGATGTCGGTTCAAGCATTATCGGACATGGAGCTTCATTCTCAAGTGTAAGCATTGATGGGAGTCTTTCGGCAGATGGAGAGATAACCCTCGGTGATCCGGATGAATTCTTTACTATAGATTCAAAGAATATTACTTTAAAAGAAAATGGTGATGCGGTGCTGGACGGTTCGTTTGAAGCTGCCTCTATCTCAGCCAGGACCTCGAGTACTACAGCGCTAACCTCTATCCTTGCTGATATAGCTTCTATTGTTGCTGAAGATGTGTCTGTGGATGCTTTAACTGCAGAGAACTCGACTACTACAAACGCCACAACTACTAACCTATTCAGCACCTCAGCAGACATCTCTAGTCTTACTTTCTCTTCTGCCACAGGCACAAACGCCACTACCACAAACTTCTTCTCTGACACAGCTTCATCCACAAACCTTTTCTCAGCAAATGCAAACTTTGGCTCACTTTCTGTCGGCTCTGCTTTTTCAGCTACTGGCGGACTCTCAACTTTTTCTAATCTCTTGCTTACAGGCTCATCTACTCTACAGAACTTTACCTTCACCGACGCTACAGGTACGGCTGCCACCACTACCAATCTTTTCTCCAATAAAGGAACCTTTGATGAATTGTATGTAAATGATTATGAGCAGAATGATGGGACATTTACCATCAATTCGAATGTTCCTACAGGAGACATATTCTCTGTATTGGATTCTCTGATCACTTCCGGTACGCTGATTCACCAGTCTCTTACTGCAAATGCCGGCAATGGCCAGGTGAGCGAAGGTCAAGTTATCGATCTTATTGATAATACTGAGGCCGGCGGCGGCTACAGCGCTTTGGCTGTCAATGTTACCGGTAATGGCGCAGGTTCCGGTTCAAAGTATCTTCTTGACCTGAACCCAGGCAATGGTAAGCGGATAGTCTTCGATGCTGCCGGTTCGCTTCGTCCGACCACTGCCGCCGACTCAAATACCAACAGCATCGGATCGCCTGAATTCTATTGGAACAACGGTTACTTCGACACTATTACAGCTAACAGTCTTTCTGGAGACATAATTACCGGTGCTACCTCGAACGATACTTGGACAATAGGTTCAGATGAACTCAATGACACGACCAAGTCTTTAATCTTCCAAAGAAATTCCGGCAGCGGCAATGCTACGCTCTCTTGGAATGCGAGCTCTGGAGTACAGAATGACCAGCGCTTCCTTTCAGTGAACTACCCATTCAATGCTACTTATACAATAGATGATGATTCGATATCTACGACATCCGACCTCTACTCAGGCCTCTTAACAAACAATACAACCGCTGGAACACAGTCTCTCATGAGCTTGGTGAACACCGGCACCGGAATTACAGAAAATGGTATCTACATCGGCAACACCGGCACCGGTATAACCGGTCTCGAGATAGCTGGCACATGGACAAACGGCATCATCACTAATAATAATTCTGTTAACCTTGGTTCAGGAGGGCTTCTTTTCGGCTCAGCCACAGGCACCAGTGCCACTACCACTTCTCTCTTCTCCACAACAGCAAGATTCACCAACCTCATTGCAGACGCCATAGACTTCACCGACCTCCTCTTTGACAACGCCACAGGCACAAACGCCACCACCACAAACTTCTTTGCTACTACGGCAAGTTCTACTAATTTATTCTCTTCACTCCTAAATGTTGGCGGAGATGCTCTGGTGGTGGATGAAGATGGGAATGTGGGGATTGGAGTTGCTTCACCGGATACAATATTCGATCTGGCATATTCTGACTCTACACTCTATGACCCCGATGATTCGTCGACCTTTAGTACACCTGTAGAGATAAAAAATAGTGCTGCCCCTCTCGCTTCCGGCGCAAATAACTTGATTGAGCTGCAATCTCGCTGGAGCGGAGCATGGCAGAGTGTATATTTCGGCGCAGTTTCTCCTTCATATAAAAATACTGATTTCATCGTTGCTACAACAGATGATGGAACATCTACAGAAAAATTTAGGATTACCAGCGACGGCAATGTAGGTATTGGTACATCTGAGCCAGCGAATAAGCTTGAGGTGTGGCATAGTGATTCAGGTAATGTTTTTACAAGTGCTCTGACTCAAAATGGTCTGAGTATTGTAAACTCCGATACAACAAACAATAACTGGAGCACCATAATTTTTGGAGATAATAATGTTGCTCCATCTGCAGCTATTGGTGTTCAGCACACTGACCATGCGAACAATTATGGAGAAATTGCCTTTGGTACTAGAGGTGCGAACGGCTATGCTGAACGATTAAGGATCGATAGCATAGGCCGTGTTGGTATCGGTACTACAAACCCAAATTCCCTTCTTCATGTTAATTCTTCAGCAGGAGACCAGACTCTGGCGAGATTTGTCGGCGGCGCGAATTCGGGAATTACTTTGGCGAACACAGCATCCTCAGGTACTATCGCTCAGACATTTCAGACGGGAGGAAATAATAGATGGAGAATTGCAGTTGATGCAGACGACAGCAACAAG
>CAZUDK010000008.1:0-15180 GCA_964618905.1 uncultured Candidatus Saccharibacteria bacterium | reverse complement strand
TACCCTTCCCCGCTTCTTCAGCATATTTCATCAAATCTCCTCCGTTTTCTATAATTTCTTTTGCCTTTTCCAAATGCTTTGCAGCAGATTCAAGCGCTTCGCCTTTCCAAGGGATTTTATTCACATCCAAATCCGGTTCAAAAAAGAAATAATCAAGATCCCCTACCCTGAGCATATCGTCTATATCAGAAAATATCTCTATTCTTTCAATAATCACATCCAGCAATACATTAAAGTTTTCTAGCTTGCTATGGGTATCAATATTGGAAAAGTACTTATCTATTTTATCATGGACCAGTTTCAATATCTCTTCCCTATCCAACATTTTTATGTGCTCCTTATTTACCCATCTTAGCTTCTTTTCATTAAAGACAGCTCCGCCTTTTTGAACCTTTGCCAGACTAAACTTTTCTATAAGCTCAGCAAGTGTAAATATCTCTTCTTCTGTACCTGGATTCCAGCCCAATAAAGCTAAATAATTCAAAAGTGCTTCGGGCAGATAACCTTTCTCCTTATAAGCTCCGACCCTTACTGCTTCCCCGTGTTTTCGTTTGGAAAGTTTGGCTTTCTTCTCATCTAAAATAAGCGGTATGTGTGCATACTCAGGACGGCTCGCCCCTATAGCTTCCTGTATCAGTATTTGCCGCGGAGTGTTGGAAATATGATCCTCCCCTCTTATGACATGCGTAACTCCCATCTCATGATCATCTACCACTACAGCCAAATGATAGAGAGGTTCCGTAGGACTTTTGGCAATAACAAAATCTCCCAACTCCTCAGTATCAAAGGCAATTGAACCTCTGACTAAGTCGTTAAAAGCTACCTTCTTGTTAGGATTTTTGAAACGAACCACTTCACTTCTTCTCTCTTCCTCTTCACTTGAAGAATCATTTTCCTTTATATCTTCCTTAGAAATATAAGCACTGCCGTTCTCAAGCATTTTGTTGATATAAGAGCGATAGATATCCTCTCTTTCTGACTGCCTGTAGAATTCATCATATTCAAGTCCAAGCCAAGAGAGCCTGTCTAAAATATCTTTTTCGTATTCTTCTTTGGAGCGTTTTACATCCGTATCCTCCATTCTTAATATAAATTTGCCTTTCTGCCCTTTGGCAAAAAGATAATTAAACAGAGCTGTTCGAGCAGTTCCAATATGCAAATTACCTGTAGGAGAAGGCGCCATTCTCACAACTATTTTCTTTTGCTTTTTCCAAAAATTCAGCATTATTTTTCTATTTCATGACTAAGAGCAATCTTCACTATTTCTTCAGCCACTTTTTTAGCTGCATCTGGCTTGTAAAACACCTTATCTGCTTCTTTCATTCGTTGGCGCTCAGTCTCATTTGTTGTAAGGCGTTCTACTTCAGAAATTATGATGTTTGCTGACAAATTGCTCTCCTGAACCACAGAGCATCCTCCGGCTCGCGCAAAGTTGAAAGCATTTTTTCTCTGATGGTCGCCGTTTGAGTTGGTTATAGGAATGATAATTGCCGGCACTCTCCAAGCAGCTATTTCGAATATTGTTGATCCTGCTCTTGATATAACCACAGAAGAGACTCCGGCCGCCATTCTCAAAGCCAGAGGATTAAGATAATCAAATGGCTTGTAGCGGCTCTCATGCTCGGACCCGTGAAGCACAGCTTGGCTGGTGGACTTTATCTCTTCAAAATTCTTTTTACCCGTTTGATGCAAAACAGAAAAATTCTCGACCATTTTCGGCAGAGCTTCAAGAATGGTCTCATTTATAATTTGAGCGCCCTGAGAACCTCCAAGTATCAAAACTACCGGAACATCTTCTTCAAGTTTTAAGAATTCTCTTGCCCCCTCTGTTATAGGCATTGCTATATCCTTGCGCACAGGCTGGCCTGTATATACAGCCTTTCCGGCTGGGAAATATTGTGAAGCTTCTTGGTAAGAAACAGCTACTCTTGCCGCAAATTTTCCGGCCCAAGCATTCAATCTGCCAGGAACAGTGTCAGACTCATGGATAACCACAGGTATGTGTAAAATTTTGGCGGCAAACAGCGCTGGAAAACTTGCATATCCCCCTTTGCCGAAAACCACATCCGGATAGATCTTATAAACTTGATAAACAGCAGAAATAGTTCCCCACAATAACTTAAATAAATCTAAAAAATTCAGCAGAGAAAAATATCTTCGAAGCTTGCCAGAAGTGACTTTTTTGAAAGTGATGCTGTGCTCATACAAAAGACCGGGGTTATATGGGTCCGTGGACATATAAAATAGTTCCGGCTTCAATAACCTCTTTTCCTTTATGAGTTCCTCGATTTCTTCAACTATGGAAATGATCGGGTAAAAATGTCCGCCTGTACCGCCGCCAGTAAATAAAATTCTCATCCCGTACGAAATTATTGCTTATTAAGCATTAAATAATAATGGATATTCATAACTTGTATAGTGTTATTTCGTACGGGACTCATATCAGTTTCTTTTGTATGTTTGTGATTTAGAAATAGAAAGGATTATTCCGACTTCAAGAAGAGTCATGAACAAAGAAGTACCCCCATGGCTGACGAATGGCAGAGTAATGCCTGAGAGCGGTATGACGCCCAGCATTGCTCCGATATTGACGAAAGCTTGGGATATGATCATTGTAACAATTCCAACAATCACCAGTCTACCGAAAGGATCTGACACTCTGGAAGCAATCTTAAGGCCTCTAGTGGCAAAAAAGACGAATATGGTTATAAGCAAAACCGCTCCGACAAATCCAAATTCTTCAGCAGCGACGGCAAAAATGGAGTCCCCTATTGGTTCTGGTAAAAAGTTAAATTTCTGAACACTCTGGCCGAATCCTCTGCCGAAGAGGCCCCCGGAGCCGATAGCAATGAGGGATTGCTGTATCTGATAGCTGGCGCCTTGGGAATTAGCAGAAGGTGTCAAAAAAGTCTCTACACGCGCTCGAAGGTATGGACGAGTGTACACCAAAATAGCAAGCCCGATAATACCCGTTAAAGCAATAACAGCCATGTACCGCCACTTACCTCCTGCTGACAAGAATATAGCCACGCCGGCAATGACAATCAGAACATAGTTATCCGTATCAGGTTGTGACAGAAGAAGAAGACCGGAGACAAAAAGAAGAATAGCAAGCGGAAGAAATCCGTATTTAAAAGTTTTTATCTTTGTCTTCATTCCGGCTGCCCAAGCAGAGAAATAAACAATGAAAGATAGTTTAAGGAGTTCGGCAGGCTGGAAAGAAACACCTGCAAAGTTGAACCACCTTCTTGCTCCGCCGTATTCATATCCAATCCCCGGAATAAGCACCAAGATATTGAGAACAACTGCAAAAAGCATCAGATAGAACGCCCATTTTTTCCACAATTTGTAGTCTAAACGAGCTGCTGCAAACATTGCTATAGAGCCGAGAAAAAGACCTAAGACAGCTTGAGAGAACGCAACGCTTGTGTAGTTGGCGCCAGAGCGAGCTAAGAGACCGAGTGATGCCGATGAGAAAATAAAAAATCCTGCTATCTCCAATATAAGCGTAGACACCAGGAAAGGTTTGTCCATTTTAGATCGCAAAGCCATATTTGAGAAATTATATCACCCTTACACAAACGTAGACGGATATACTTGTGGAATAAATAAAGAACAACCCCTCAAATAGAGGGGTTGCGAGGCTGCCTGATTCTTGTTGGCGGAGGAAGATGCTTCCTCGATCGGCGAGGCCGAGAGATTTTCTTCATCTCCCTTTTTGCCTGTCCAGTCTCCGGATAATTCCAGTCGATTGGACTATCAGGTCCGCAAGCCCATGCCGGTATAGGCTCTTTGCTTGCTTCCAAGATACACCTCCATGTTATGGTAAAAGAACTTATTTAAATACTGCCCTATTAAAATTTAAGTGTCAAATTATCCCGTAATAGCGATGATAACGCCGATGATGCTTGAAATAACTGCCACTACCCAATAGCGCATAACCACCTTCTCCCTAGGCCATCCCAGAGCTTGAAAATGATGGTGCAGAGGAGCAACCTTAAATATTCTGCGTTTATTGAAAAATTTATAAGAAGTCATCTGTAAGACCACCGAAGCTGATGTAGCCACCAAAGGCAGAGCAATGATCGGCAAGACCAAAACCGTATCAGTCAGAAAAGCAATGACAGAAAGCACTACTGTCAGCGCCAGCATTCCCGTCTCACCCATATAAAATCTGGCAGGAGGAATATTAAACCAAAGAAAAGCCAGTATTCCTCCGGCAATAGCTCCGCAAAGAGCGGAAATATCCATCTGATTAAACATGAAAGCGATGACTGAATAAGCAGTGAAGATTGATGCTAAAACCCCGCCGGAGAGGCCATCAAGGCCGTCTATAACAGATGTAGAGAAAGTGGCCACCATTACCAAAATAAAGAAAGGAATGAAAAAGATTCCAAGCTCCCAAGAACCTACGAACGGCACATGCACTGAAGAAAAATCAAGCTTGAAGTAAAACCAGAGACTAATGGCAAAACCGATGATGCTGACGAAAATTATTTTGACCCTTCTATATATAATGGAATCCTTAGCGTATGATCCCTGCCCTAAAATTTGAAGCACATCATCGAGCAAGCCAATGAAAGCTGCTAGGAAAAAAGCTCCAAGCGGCACTAAAGTCTGGCTTCTGGAGAAGAAATTCAGCTTGTCTGTCACAGAAGAATCAAACAAAATCGCCAAGACATATATGACCAGCACGGTCAGCAGAACAGAACTCCAAATAATTACTCCTCCCACTCTCGGCACGCTAGTCTCGTGCACTGTGTTGTGAATATTATTAAATTCCTGTGAAGTGTTCGATTCGATACGAGGAGACTTCTTCCACATCTTGTATTTATAAAAATATTTTGTGAAAAAAGGCGTAATAAAAATACCTATAAAGAATGCCAGAACTGTAGGTATGATTATCTTAATTACGTCTATCATGGGATTTATTTAGAAAATGCAGGCTTAAAGACGTTATAC
The DNA here is from genome assembly GCA_964618905.1 of uncultured Candidatus Saccharibacteria bacterium. Classification (GTDB taxonomy): domain Bacteria; phylum Patescibacteriota; class Minisyncoccia; order Phycocordibacterales; family Zambryskibacteraceae; genus CAZUDK01. The sequence continues at coordinate 10,218 of CAZUDK010000008.1, read as the reverse complement.
CAAGTAGAGAGCATCAGAAGTAGGTAAATCTTGCGAGAATTGTCTTTCTTACCCTCAATATGCTGAGCAAAAAGCTCTCTTAATAGCCTGCTGTCAAACCGGCTTAGTATATACGGATTCTCCAAAATTGTCTTGTAGATTTCTGAATCCTTATCCTTAAACCATTCTCTTACCGGCGTAGGAAAACCGAGTTTTTTTCTCTTTCTAGTAGACTCTGGCAAGATGTTTTTGAACGCCTCCCTCAGAACAAACTTGGTAACTCCAGCATGCCACTTAAGTTTATCCGGCAGACGGGAAGCAAATCTTGCCACCTCTATATCCAAAAATGGAACTCTGAGCTCGAGCGAATGAGCCATGGTCATTTTATCTGCCTTGGCTAAAATATCCCCCACCAACCATGTATGAATATCGATGTACTGCATCTTGGCCGAGTCGCTCATTCCTTGAACTTGTTTATACAAATCTTGAATAGAAAACTTTTCCTGCGGCGAATACTTCCATATTTTTTCTACTTCTTTTGGTTCAAAGATTGAAGCATTGCCTATGTACCAATCCTGAAGATTCTTTGAAGCTCTCCTGGCCCAGTTCTTACCTCTGAACTCAAAAGGCAGCCCGACAATAAACTTCAGTACAGACTCAGGCAGCCAGCCTATTTTCTGTCTGGCAAAAGGTTCCAAATAAATATTGTACCCACCGAAGAGTTCATCCGAACCTTCTCCAGAAAGAACTACTTTCACCTCCTTCCTGGCTTCTTCAGCCAAGAAAAAGAGACCAAGAGCAGAAGGATCTGCCACAGGCTCGTCAAAATGCCTGACTACTTCATCGAGTGCTTGGAAATACTTCTTTCTACCAATATTTATCTCTCTATGGTCGGTACCTAAAGGCTCCGCCGTCTCCCGTGCTTCGCTGGCTTCTGAGACATTTTCAAAGCCGATTGTAAAAGTTTTTACATTATTAGTTTTTGATCTTTTAGGAGCCTCTTCAGTCCGAATCTCCTGCATTAAAGTGGCAATGATACTCGAATCTATACCTCCTGAGAGAAATGATCCTACCGGCACATCAGCTATCATGTGATGCCTGACCGAATCCCTCATAACTTCTCGTATTTTATCTTCTGCCTCCCCTTTGCTCAAAGATTCGTCCGGCCGCAGAGAGAATTGCCAGTATCTCTGAATCTCGCTCTCACCTGTCTCGAGGTCAACTGTCATAAAATGAGCTGGCGGAAGTTTGAAGACTCCTTTAAAGAAGCTCTCTTCCAGAGGATTGTATTGGTACGAAAGATAGTTGAAAACTGCTTCATCATTAACCTCAGCCTTAAAGTTCGGATAAGAGAGAAAACTTTTAATCTCTGAAGAAAAGGCTTCTACTCGATTGTCTTTTTTATAGTAATAAAGAGGTTTAATACCGAAGTAGTCTCTGGCCAAAAAAATCTTTTTCTCTTCCGTGTCATATATGGCAAAAGCAAACATTCCTCTCAGCTTTATCACACATGATTCCCCTTCCCTTTCAAAAAGTCTGAGAATGACTTCTGTATCGCTCTCTGTTTTAAACTCCTCACCGTCGGCAAGAAGCTGTTCTCTCAGTTCTTTGTAGTTGTATATCTCTCCGTTAAAAATTATGAAATACCTGTCGTCAAAAGAAGATATCGGCTGCTTGCCGCCGGAGATGTCGATGATCGAAAGCCGGCGCATACCTATTGCACCGTCATCATCAACAAAGAAACCACTATCATCAGGGCCTCGATGAATGATGGCGTCAGTCATCAGCTGGATAATATCCCCTTTGTTATCTAAGTTTTTATTTGTGATGCCTGCTATTCCGCACATGACTAAGAATCTTTTTGAGTTAAGGATTTCATAGACGCTTTCACGAGAGTAAGAACATCAGTGAATCTATCTTCAGCGGTGGAACCGAGTACGGTGATTATGATCGGTCGGCCCAGTTCCGGGTCAAAAGCCACGACTAGATTGCCGCCGGCAATGTCAGTGAATCCGGTCTTGGACGCTTTAATACCCGGTATTTCTGATACATTTGAGTCTGTATTCTCGGCTGTATGAACCAAGTTATCAAGCGAATTTACAGTTATCTCCCTATTTTTTGTAGCCTCAAGCAAAGATGGATAGTAGCGCAAAATGTAATCGAAAAGAACAGTGATGTCCTTGGCGGTGCCGTAGGCACCGCCTTGAATTACAGATTCATCAAGACCTGTCGGATTAAAGAAATAAGTATTTTTCATACTCAGCTCCTCTGCCTTTTTATTCATTTGCCTGACAAAATCTTCACCGCGTTCTTCGGGAGTGGCACTGAGTTGATTCAAAGCTCCCAGAGAGTTGGCAATTGCCTGCATTCCGTCATTTGAAGAACTGGTAAGAGAGAAATCGAGCAAGTCCTTAAGAGACCATCTTTCCCCTTTATACAAACCGCTATCACCTGTAACAGAAAGCGCATCCGAGCCGACCACAATAACTTTATCCGGCGCACTTTCTTCCTTTGCAACCAATGCCGTCATAGCCTTTGTAACAGATGCCAGAGGCAGGCGCAGATCCTCATTCTTTGCATATAAGACTTCTTTGGTTCTTGCATCATATACATAAGCTGCCTTAGCCGTTATATATACATTATCAAAAGGAGAGGTAAGGCTAACTTCCTCCTTTGCTGCACTGTCTTTTTTCTCAGGCAAGTTGCCGATAAAGAGCCACACACCGGCAGCGCCAACAATGATCAGTACCAGTGCCGCAAGCGGCCTTATAATTTTCTTAAATAATGAATTATCGTTCTCCATCTTCTTGCTACTTTTCTAATTTAATTCTGATTCCCATCATCCTGAGAAGTATTTTCAAATTCTTCCAGTTTAGATACTACTGATTTATATTCCGGTAAGTCTTTTATATTGGTTATACCAAGATGCTCAAGGAGCTTTAATGTCGGCTTGTAGCTATATCCTTTCTTATCTTCTTCAGCTCTTTCGACCAGTCCTCTTATCATAAGTGTCCTTAAAGTATAACTGGAATTTACACCTCTTATGAAATCTATTTCCCTCCTTGATACAGGAGCTTTGTAGAGCACCACAGCCAGAGTTTCAAGGCCGGCTCTGCCTAATTCCCTCGACAACTCATCTTTTTGCAGAGCTTCTATAATTTCTGACGCATCAGGATGCGTACCCAAGCTGACCTCTTCGCCGCTTGAGACCACAACAATCCCTCTGTCTTTATAAAAGTCCTGCAGGTTTGCAACTGCCGATTTCACAGCTTCAATTTCCACAGAGAGCAGCTTGGAAAGCTCCTTAAGAGATAGTGGCTCGTTCTTGAAGAACAGTATTGATTCTATTTTATTTTCTATATTCATTCTGATTCTGCTCCAATAGCCATTTCTATTTCTCCTCCAAGCTCCTGAGTAACCTGTATGGCTCCTCGACGTACAAGCTCAAGCATAGCAAGAAATCCAACAATAATGGAAACCTTCTTTTCCTTGGTCATCTCACCAGATGCACCAAGTGAAGAAGAATAGAACTCCTTGAATCCAAGCCGTGAAGCCGTTTGGATTCTGCTTGAGAGCTTCTCGATTGTTTCCTCAAGTGAAGCGACCTTCCTTACTGTAGCTTTGGCTATAGGCTCTTTTGCCGGCAGCGAGTCCATTACAGACTTGATGGATAAAAGAATATCGCCAGTGTTTGTTTTTGAATCTGGAGAGAAAAATACTTGTCGCCGCGAAGAAGGAGTCTTCTCAAAAATAATCTTCTTGCCGAAAATATCTTTGATTGTTTGTGATAATTCTTGGAATTGAGCATATACTTTCAGTCTTTCTTCCAAGTCATGAATATCCTCCTCTTCATCCTCTGAAAGTTCTATCATCGGCAAAAGCGAGCGGGATTTTATAAGCATCAGAGTTGATGCTATGACTAAAAACTCTGCCATTCCTCCTAGATTCTTTGATCCGTATGGCACTTGTTCCGACTCAGAATCTTCTATGTATTTTAGAAAGTCATCCGTAACAGCAGCTAGAGAGATATCGTTTATAAAGAGTTTTCTCTTTGTTACCAGATCCAAGAGAAGATCCAGTGGTCCTTCAAAAATAGGAGTCTTTATAGTGTATTCTAGCCTTTCCATCCCATAAATTATAGCTTTTTATTGTCTGGAGCCAAAACAAAACCCCGCAAGCATACGCTTGCAGGGTTTTGCCGGAATTATCTTACGCTGAGCATTCCTCCGTCTTCTGCTTGGCGGAATAAGCTGGCTGTGGCTATAACCTTGTATGGATATCCAGATGAATCGTCTCTTAGCTTTCTGGTCATCTTCTTGACCGCTGGGTCAGAGAGCAGATCATTGATAGTGATTCCATATTTTCTAACATAATTTTTCAAGGATCTTGCATCCTTCAAGCCTTTTAAGTTTATGCCGTGGTTAGCCTTGGCATGTATTCTTATGGCTTTAGAGACATTACCCTCTCCGGCATGATAAGCCCATGTGGAAAGGCCCCAGTCTCCGAATCTGTCGAAGTTAAGAGCAAGATACTTCATACCTGCTTCGATGTTCTTTTGAGGAATCCTTCTTTCGTCTATATGCTTGTTTACCTTAAGACCCAGACTGCGGGCTGTGCCCGGCATCAGCTGAAAGACTCCAAGCGCACCTGCAGATGATACGGCTGTTTCAGAACCTCCGTTCTCCAAAAGTCCTATGCCAAGAGCCACATCTTCAGGGACGCCGTACTTATGAGCTTTGGCTTTAATAAGATCGCTGTACTTTTGAATGACCGCAAGCGATGCTGGATAGGCGTCCCTTGTTCTAACCAATTTGATACTCTCGTTTATAGTTGCTTGAGTCTTGGAAGAGCCTGCTTCTTCTCCAAAGAATGTATCAACCAAGGAAAGATTCTTAGAAATATTTTCGCCGCTGATTACACCCGAAGTGCCTACAAATGCTATTTGCTCTTCGGCTGGCAGAGGTCTTGATAATATATTTGCAGATGCATTCTTGGCTTGAGTCGGTACCTGCATCAAACCTGCCAATACTGCACCTGCTGTAAGGAACGTAAATATTGTATTCATTTGTTAATAGCGAATGTGTGAACTTCTTACAAATGTACGACTAACGGCAGCGAGGTCGCGTGGGAGCTTGCTCACACAGCGACCGAGCGAACCGGTAGTAAAGTCGACCGACTTTACTATTCATAAGGATTACCTTAATAGGATGACCTTGATGATTACATCGTTCGCACATTCGTTTAAACCCACCCAAACTATTTTGAAAATGAAAATGGCCTCCGAGCGAGGTCAATTTGTCCCCTTTTTTATCTCATCTATATAAACACGCGCACTAGCTTATCAGAGTGAGGAATCATTGCAAGCTCAGCAATATCATATGGAAAAATATCCCTTAGTGTAGCCCTACTTGGTACTCATACAAGCGGCGATAAATACCATTTTCTTTATGTATCAATTCCTCATGAGTGCCGGATTCGACTATTTTTCCTTTATCAAACACCAATATTTTGTCTGCTTTTCGAACTGTAGAAAGTCTATGCGCTATTACGAATGTAGTCCTGCCTCTCATCAGTTCTTCTAACGCTTCCGTTATCACTTTTTCAGTCTTGGCATCAAGAGCACTGGTCGGCTCATCGAGAATAAGTATTGCTGGGTCGCGAAGCATTGCACGCGCAATAGAGACTCTCTGTTTCTGGCCTACAGAAAGTTTGATACCGCGCTCTCCCACAAGAGTGTTATAACCTTCAGGCAAATCTTCAATGAAAGCATCAATATGGGCTTCCCTTGCAACTCTTTTTACATCTTCATTGGAAGCATTGAAAGAGCCGTATTTTATATTTGCTTCTATGGTGTCATTAAATAAAGCAACCTCCTGTGGAACTACAGCAATTTGGCGGCGCAGCTGTTTTAATTTGTATTTATTTGTCTCCACACCATCCACCATCACCTTACCCGATGTTGGAAAATAGTACCCAGATATAAGCGAAATAGCTGTACTCTTCCCCACTCCTGACTCGCCGACCACAGCGATAGTTTCTCCTGGATTTGCTTTAAAGCTGACATTTTCTAAAACCACCGGTTGATCGGGTGCATATTTAAAAGAAACATTTTCAAAAACCACTTCTCCCTTAATGTCTTTAGCATCTACAGCATTCTTAGGAATATATTCTTCTTCAGAAGTATCGAAGATGTCTTCAGCTTGCGCAGCAGTAGTAATGCCGTTTTGTATGTATTGCCAAGCATATCCAAGTGAAACAAAGGGTCCAAAAAACATCAATGCATAACCATTCAATGCTACAAGCTCACCAACTGAGATAATGCCTTTAGAAATAAAGTTAACAGAGATGATAAAAACCGAAAACTGAGTAAGAAAAACGATTGTCCTCTGGTAAAAGCTTACATTAGTCCAGCTACGCTCTACTTTTCCCCATAATTCAAAGGATTTTTTCCTAAAATTATTCCAAATCTTTTTCTCTTCATATTCTTCAGAAGAAGCTTGCTTTACGCTTTCGATTTGCTGAACTGCAGCTGCAGCATCGTCCCAGCTGTTGTTCATAGCTTTGTGGGCTTCTCTATCAATAGCCGCTATCGGAAGAAGAATTTTTATTAGTAGAACTATATATAGCAATACGCCCAGCAAGAGTACTATGGCAATAGTTGTATTTATACTGGCAGCTAAAGTTATTCCTATAAGAATACTAAGAAACTGAGGAGCTAAATCAGTTAAAGTTCTTATAGTGGAAGACAGCCTCCAGCTTGCCGAGCTAATTTTTTGAGTTTCCCCATTTATATGAACATTCTTATGATATTGAAGAGGAAGCTTTAAAAAGTGAGAGAAAGCTTCTGCTTGTATATTAAAATAAGCAATATTTGCGACATCTCTTCGAAGCCGTTCCATAACCCAATCTATGTTGTTGGCAACAAGTACAGCAGCAGTCCAAGCAGCTAGAAAAAGAGTCCACAATGGAATGTCTGAAGTTCCTAGTTCAGTCTTCCCTTGAGAAAGAGAAACAAGAGCGTCAAAAAATCTTCCCGTAATGTAGGGAACAAATCCGTTTGCTATTGCAGAAATAAGCCCAAATATTGTCAGAACCAACAAGCTCTTCCTGAAGGGCTTTGTATGGCGCCAAATCGCCTTTATTCCTCGCCTTATTTCTTGCTTTTCCTTTAGATGATTTTTCTGGTCTTTTTCAGACATTCATCTATTACACCATACACAAAACCTTTAGTCCATTTAAGGATTCAATCTCTTTACGTCGCGTGGGAGATATGTTGCTTCGCGGACGTTTGGCAGGTCGAGGATTTTCATGATAAAACGGGCAGGGCCAACTCCCCCTCCCCCGTGCGGCGGTACTCCATAACGGAAAAAATTCAAGTAATCAGAAAGCGCGTCCAAGCTCATACCTTTCTCCTTCGCTTGCTCTTCAAGAATTTCGAGCCGATGCTCCCGTTGAGCAAGTGTCGTAACTTCTATGCCTCTGTAAAGCAAGTCCGCTCTTCGAGAACGGTCAGAACCTTCAGTTAAGCGCATGTGGTAAAAGGCACTTTTGGATTTATGATAATCGATGATAAATACGAAATCATGTCCATGCTTTTCTTTGACATATTCAGAAATAGCTCTTTCCTCCTCTGGAGAAAGATCATGTTCTTCCGGAGACTCAACTCCCCTCTCTGCCAAAATCTTTTTCACTTCCACAATAGGAATTCTTGGAAAAGGCTGGGTAGGTACTTCTATGTCTAAATCTGGAAAAGCTTCCAAAAGCGCTTTAAAACCAGAGATTATCATCCCTTCTTCAGCATCCATAATATCTCCATGGTCTTTTATATATGAGATCTCGAAGTCCCAGCCGGTAAATTCTGTCATATGCCGAGTAGTGAATGACTCTTCTGCGCGGAAGACCGGGCCGACCATAAAGACCTTCTCAAATCCTGCTGCCATGGCCATCTGCTTATAAAACTGCGGAGACTGGGCAAGATATGCCTTTTTATCGAAATATTTAACCTCGAAGACTTCTGCCCCGCTCTCGGAAGGTGTGCTCATGAAAGCAGGTGGGTAGATCTGTATATACTCGTTCTCATCCCAATATTTCCTCCAACCTTTTTCCATTTCCGTCCATACTTTGAAAATCTTTGCTTTCTCAGGCTTCCTCAGATCAAGCCAGCGATAGTCGAATCGGATAGGAGCTTCTGTCTCTTCCCCTCCTTTAACTGCTACAGGAATAGGTAGTTCCGGCTCTGCTTGTGACAAAACATCCAGCTTTTCAACTGGCTCTATCTCATACCCTCCTGGAGCCTGAGCAGACTCTTTGACCTTACCGACTATTCTTACTACAGACTCAAGAGAAAGATCTTTGGTTGTCTCAAATTCTGAATTGTCTGCAGTAATGACAACTTGAATAATGCCAGTTATATCTCTGACATTTATGAAAATTATCTTTGACTGCACTCTGAGAGCGTGAACAAAACCCTCTATCATCGCGCTCTCACCAGCAAGTTTTGATATGTTTTTTATGTGTGTCTGTTCAAGCATTTTATGAATATAGTGTTAATCCGACTTTCTTTCTAACCTCTTCCATCTTACTCTCCGCCCTTTCACGAGCCTTATTACCACCAGACTTAAGCACCTCAACAACAGCACCCTTATCTTCTTCGAGAGCCTGTCGCCTGTCGCGCATAGGTTCTATGAATCTCTTGAGATCATCGAGAAGCATTTCTTTGAGTGCTTTGTAATTGCCTTTATTCTCAGCATAAATTTCTTCAAGCTCGTCTTTGTTTCGCAGAAGCGAATGAATAGCAAAGACATTCTCCGGCCTCTCTCCTGTCGAGTCCGTCACTATGCTCATGACTGCTTTTTTAAGCTCTTCGTCATCAGCAAAGAGTGGTATGGTATTGCCATAGCTCTTGCTCATCTTCTTGCCGTCAGTTCCTGGTACGGTAGCTACAGAACCAACAATAATAGGTTCTGGTAATTTGAAAACTTCACCGAAAGCATTGTTAAATTTCTCGGCAGTATCGCGGGCGATCTCTACATGCTGCCTATTGTCCTGGCCCACCGGCACAATGTCTGCATCCTGAATAAGGATATCCGCTGCCATAAGCATTGGGTAATCGAAGAGGCCGACATTGGCTTCTTTGCCGTTTGCTACGGCATCCTTGTAAGCGTGAGCTCTCTCAAGATAAGGCACGGTGGTTAGGCAGTTGAATATCCATGCAAGTTCAGTAACTTGAGGTACATCAGATTGTTTGAAGAGCACCACTTCTTTTGGATCAAGACCGATAGCCATATAGTCGAGAAGAACATTGGCTGTATTCTCCTCAAGCTCTTCCCTATTCTTAATGCTGGTGAGGGCATGCAAGTCGGCAATAAAGACGTAGGCCTTGTATTCTTTCGACAACTCCACAAACTGGCGCATAGCGCCAAAATAGTTGCCAATATGCGGCCTGCCAGTCGGCTGTACACCCGATACCAGAATTTTACTCATATTGTTCTATGTTAGCAGGAAAAAAACTATTAAAAAAGCACGAAAAAGCCCCCGCACTTTAAGTAAAATACGAGGGCTTTATGCCGGCGAAGCCGGCTACACTACTGTGTACTGAACGATAGCTGGAAGCCGAAGGTGCCGTCCTGTCTGATTACAGGACCCATGGCTAGACCATAGCGTTGACGAAGCTCCATATCGTAAGCTTCGGCCATCTGATAAGCCGACACCACGCCCCACACTCGACCACCCAAATATGTCAGGTAGCCGAGTGACATCAATCCAGCATTGAAACCATCTCCACCCAGCACCATAAGGAGGAGACCGCCGGCACTTACAGCGGCCGGCACGAACCCCTTCTCCGCATCTCCGACATAAGCATGCCCCAGGATGGGGACGATGGCCTCGATGATGGCGGCCTGCGTTGGGTCCTTCTTCTCGAGTTCATACCGTGTCATGTTGTTTGAACTCGCAAGCTCCTGAGCCTCGAGCCGCGCCGGCGTGAAGGCTGTCATCACGAAATAAATCAAGATCAGCACTACCGCCGCCAGTACGACCTTTACGTTCCTGCTCATGCGTACCTCCCTATATTGGGATGATGGACGAAGGGTACTGCTCGGAACTTCTGCGCTATTTGTACTAGAATATATAAATAATGTCAATAGAAACAAATATTTAGAAAAAATATAGAAAATCGACGAAAAATCCGGCGCTTGGGTTACAAGCACCGGATTTTCACCACACAAACAACTACCTGTC
>CAZUDK010000007.1:0-20670 GCA_964618905.1 uncultured Candidatus Saccharibacteria bacterium | reverse complement strand
CGCGAAAAATTTCCGAAGGAAATTTATTTGTGACCGATTCCCCGTAGGGTCACAACTTGCTTTAATTGGGGTGCGGAGCACTCCGATTTTAGCAATGTTGACGGGTCCCTGTGGGGAATCGAAAGACGGAGGCGCGAAGCCGATTGCGAAGCAATTGTAGCCGAGGCGGGGTCGCGAAAAATTTCCGAAGGAAATTTATTTGTGACCGATTCCCCGTAGGGTCACAACTTGCTTTAATTGGGGTGCGGAGCACTCCGAAAAATAATTATGAAAATACTCGCCATAGAAACAAGCTGCGATGAAACTGCTGTAGCAGCGCTAGACATTCAAGGCAATAAAGAAATGCCGGAAATTAAAGTATTAGCTAATGAATTATTCTCTCAAGCCCACCTACATAAAGAATATGGCGGCGTCTATCCAAATCTGGCTAAGAGAGAGCATTTAAAAAACCTGCCTTCCCTACTTTCAAAATGTCTTAAAGATGCAAACCTTAGCGCGGAAAAGCCAGATATAGACTACATAGCAGTCACTCAAGGTCCCGGACTAGAGCCTGCTTTATGGACAGGCATAAACTTTGCTGAAGATCTTTCCGAGAAGTGGGACAAACCACTAATCCCTGTAAATCACATGGAGGGGCACATATTTTCCGTACTATACGAGGCTGAAAGTCCATTGGAATTTCCAGCTTTAGCCTTGCTTGTATCCGGAGGACATACAGAATTAGTTAGAGTAGACGGTTTCGGTGATTACAAAATTATAGGTAAAACCAGGGATGATGCAGCAGGAGAGGCTTTCGACAAAGTAGCTCGCATGCTTGAACTGCCTTATCCTGGCGGCCCTCAAATATCAACTCTAGCCCAAACTGATAGAAACGAGAATGAAGAATCTGAAATTACCTTCCCTCGCCCAATGTTGCACTCCGGCGACCTAGACTTCTCTTTCTCAGGCTTGAAGACAGCAGTCTTATATAAAGTAAAAAATTTAAATATTAAAAATCAGGATACAAAAGCTAAGATCGCCAGAGCATTCGAGGATGCTGTAGTAGACATTCTGACAGCCAAAACAGATAAAGCTCTTGAAGAAGCAGGTGATATCAGAAGTTTGATAATGGCCGGCGGTGTTTCTGCAAACACCAGATTAAGAGAAAAAATGAAATCCTTGTCGGAGAAATTTGAAATTCCTCTCAAAATGCCGGAAAAAGAGCTGGCCACAGACAACGCCATCATGATCGGAATCGCCGGATTTATTAGGGCCGAAAAAACAGAAGGAGAACCTTCAAGTTCTCCTTCTGTTCCGATATCTGCACAAGGCAACCTTTCACTCTAAGACTTATTATCTTTCTCTGTTTGGGAACCTTGATCGACTTCTATAGACTCCTTGGTTTCATTAAGAAGTTTTTTAGTTCTGGCTGAGACGCTGCTTTGCCATGCGGCTGTTTTAGTTCTGATGGATTCATGCTTTGGATAGAAGAACATCCAAATAATTGAAGCAGCGAGAACTATAAGAATCGGCAATAAGAGGCACCATTCTCCCAATAGATATGCGCCAATGAAAGCGGCAACCAAACCGACAGATATGATTCCCCACTTGGTAAAGAATTTCTTAAGGACATTTTCTTTATTGTCCTTTATAAAGACATCCTCAAGGACACTTCCTAGTATATAAAGGACAATAAGTATCAATATGAATTCATAAATGCATTGCATGAAATCAGAGAAAGTTTCGGGCGCTGCCAGGAGTGCCACGGCCAAACCGTCCTTTATATCTTTACCGCCGCTGCCGTTATTATTTTCAGAGGCTTCTCCAACCAAAGGCACGCCGAGAGATGTGCCAAATCCAGTTTGGCCGCTGATAACCCCAGCCTTGCCTGCTTTCGGAGCGCCTTCTTTGGCTACGCCTGACTTTGGAGGAACCTTCTGAACAATCTTCTCCTGGTGCGGAACACTTATATGAGCCTGAGGGCCGCAAACAATCTCATTTATCTTTCTCAATGTAAGGAGATAAACATACCCCGTTGGCTGACTTATACCCCAAGGAGCAAGCACCTCTGAAGAGTATTTAAGCTGGAATGCGTTAACTGCTTGGCGGGTGGCTTCATCAAACGTGCCGTTTATATTCACATAATCATATCCTTCAAAAGCTTTAAGGAAAGCCTGAAGTCTGATGACCTGCATGGTGTCATTATTAAAATCTATCCTCATGTATTGGCTGAGGTATGGGCAGAAATTTCCCACAGGCTCCACTGGAGTTTCTGGTTCTTCTTCATCTCTATGGTGGTGGTGATGACCTGGAACATTAGGATTGCCGGGAGTGCCGCCTGAGGTAACGCTTATTGTTACTGAGTCTGATGCAGAATCCGTACCATCAGTGCAGTTTAGAGTAAGAGTTGTTGAGCCGCCCACCGAAGGATACCAAGCGTGGCCTGATGTGATAGGTCCTCCATTGCCGGCAAGAGTAACACCTGTGGTGCCGGAAGGTGATGTAAGCTGGCAAGCTGTAGCATTTGAAGATGTCCAGCTGTAGTTCCAATCATCTCCATCTGTGATTGTTACAGGGCCGTCTGAGCCGTTTATATCAATATCTGCGGAGACAGTGCCTCCCCCGCCTCCACCTCCACCAGAGACGACGCTAATTGTTACAGAATCCGAGACTGAATCAGTTCCATTCGTGCAATCTAAAGTAAGTGTTGTTGAACCGCCAACTGCAGGATACCAAGAATGTCCTTTAGAGATTGGACCTCCATTTCCAGCTAAAGTAGAGCCGGTAACGCCGTCCGGTGATGTAAGCTGGCAAGCTGTAGCATCTGAAGATGTCCAGCTGTAGTTCCAGTCGTCGCCGTCGGTTATAGTCACAGGTCCATCTGAACCATTTATCTGAATATCTACAGTAGGAGCAGTTGTAGTTCCGCCTCCAGAAGGAGCAGCTTCTACATTTATAGTTGCAGAATCAGAAACAGAATCCGTACCATCAGTGCAGTTTAGAGTAAGAGTTGTTGAGCCGCCCACCGAAGGATACCAAGCGTGGCCTGATGTGATAGGTCCTCCATTGCCGGCAAGAGTAACACCTGTGGTGCCGGAAGGTGATGTAAGCTGGCAAGCTGTAGCATTTGAAGATGTCCAGCTGTAGTTCCAATCATCTCCATCTGTGATTGTTACAGGGCCGTCTGAGCCGTTTATATCAATATCTGCGGAGACAGCAGCAAAGGAAGTAAGCGGAATTCCTGCAAACAAAACAATTGCCGTAACATATACGACTCCGGAACGGATCATCCAGTCATTTCGCTTGATCAATTCAATCATTATCTGTCGGTTTTTATGAATCCAACGTACTCTTAAAAAAATCAATGTCAAGAGCAAAATTGAATTTGTAATTTTATTAGAGTGTATAGAGTTGTTATAAAGGACATTTTTATAAATTCACTGTCCTTTATCTTTTGTCCTTTATGTTCTTTTATAGCCTTATCTAAAGCTCTTCAGGCGTGATACTATTAAAGACGCATGAATAATAAATTTCTTAAGCCATATAATCCGCAAGATGTCGAAAGCCGGATATACAAGATGTGGGAAGAGAGCGGCTACTTCAATCCTGACAAATTGAAAGAAGACGGCATCCTGCCGCAGGATCCAGAAACTTTTTCTATGGTCCTTCCTCCGCCGAATGTTACTGGGGTCTTGCATATGGGTAGCGCCCTCATGATAGTCATCGAAGACATCTTCGTAAGGTTTGCGCGCATGAAGGGCAAAGATACAGTTTGGATACCAGGTACGGATTCTGCCGCTATTGCCACTCAGTCAACAGTGGAAAAACTTATCCAAAAGACCGAGAAAAAATCCCGACACGATCTTGGCCGAGAAGAACTTTTGAAGAGAATTGACTCTTTCGTAGACCAGAGCAAATCAACCATACTTTCACAACTCAGAGGCATCGGTGCATCCATCGACTGGTCGCGATATGCATACACTATGGATGAGAAGAGGTACAAAGCTGTTATGGAAGCCTTCATCCGGCTGTACAACAAAGGACTCATATATAGAGGTACAAGGATTGTCAATTGGGACCCGAAAGGTCAAACAACCATTTCAGACGATGAAATAGTATATGAAGAAAGACAAACCACTCTTTATACTTTCAAATATTCCAAAGACTTCCCTATCTCAATCTCTACAACCAGACCGGAAACAAAGGTTGGCGACAGCGCCGTAGCAGTTCATCCGGACGACCCGAGGTACAAAAAATACATCGGCCAGGAATTTGATGCGGTCTTTTGCGACGTTCCCATCCATATAAAAATTATCGGAGATGAAGAAGTAGACCCGCAATTCGGCACAGGCGCACTCGGCGTAACTCCGGCACATAGTCATACAGACGCGGACATCGCCGACAGACACAACCTGCCTCGACCTCAAGTTATAAACGAGTATGCCAAGATGACAGTTGAAGGCAGATTGAAAGATAAGAAAGTTGCAGAGGCAAGAGAAATGGTAGTGGAGTGGCTCAAAAAAGAAGGTTTGCTCGAAGGTGAAGAGACTATTACTCACAATGTATCAACGGCAGAACGCACTGGCGGAATAATTGAACCTTTGCCAAAACTGCAGTGGTTCATAGATGTAAATAAAGAATTTATTCTTGAACACTCAGAAATAGACGGCATTGATTCCGGAAGCACAACAACTCTAAAGCAGCTCATGAGACAGGCTGTGGAAAATGGCCAAGTAAATATTTTGGGTGAGAGATTTGAAAAGACTTACTTCCACTGGATAGATAATCTACGTGACTGGTGCATCTCAAGACAAATCTGGTTTGGCCACAGGATTCCAGTATGGTATCGAGGAGATGAAATATTTGTAGGCACTGAAGCACCTAAAGAAGAAGGCTTTACGCAAGACGAAGATGTTCTCGATACATGGTTCTCATCTGCTTTGTGGACATTCTCGACACTTGGCTGGCCGGAGGAAACACCGGACCTTAAGCTCTATCATCCGACAACTTTGCTTGAAACAGGCTACGACATTCTCTTCTTTTGGGTTGCTAGAATGATCCTTATGAGCGGAGCACTGCTCGGCCAAGTTCCTTTCAAAACCGTATACCTGCACGGCATAGTCCGCGACGGAAAGGGTCGAAAGATATCCAAATCTTTAGGCAACAACATTGATCCTCTCGACATGGGCAAAAAATACGGCACGGATGCCGTGCGGGTCTCGCTTATCACAGGCATGGCCCAAGGAACAGACAGTAAAATATCTGAAGAAAAAATCAGAGGCTACAAAAACTTCGCTAATAAGATTTGGAATATAGCTAGATTCGTCCAAGAACAGGAGGACCAAGGTGAACTAAAAAAGGATCTTATAGAAGAATTAGATGGTCTGGTGGAAGAGATAACAAGAGACTTGGAAGAATACCGAATACATCTTGCCATAGAGAAGATATATCATTATGTATGGCACAGATTCGCAGATGAAATAATAGAAGAATCGAAAGGCAAGCCGGAGTATGGAAAAACTCTTTACCACATACTCGATGTATCACTCAAGATGCTGCACCCGTTCATGCCGTTTGTTACAGAAGAAATTTGGCAGGAGCTTCATCCCGGGAAAATCTTGATGATAGAAGCTTGGCCGACGGATTCGACAAATGCCGCAGATTAATAAAATTATTTTTAAACTTTAATGATAGATAACCTGTTAAGCATAGATTCTCATGACAAGATCTATGCAATTCTGGGAGGTGTTATTCCAGCTTTGATATGGCTCTTCTTCTGGCTGCGTGAAGATTCCAAAAGACCAGAACCAAAAGGGCGCATACTGACCACATTCCTCTTGGGAATGATCTCGGTAGTATTTGTGGTTCCGTTTCAACAAGCGGCTTTGCTTCTGTTCCCGTCGATAGGATCAATGATTTATCTTATATGGGCCACTTTGGAAGAAGGATTCAAATTTGGAGCAGCAAGTCTCGGCGGTCTGCGTTCAAGGGACAACAACGAACCTGTGGATGCACTCATTTATATGATAACTGCCGCGCTCGGCTTTTCTGCTTTGGAAAATGCCTTGTTCCTGCTCGAACCCATCATACAAACTAATATCCCGGGAGGATTAATGACCGGCGGGCTTCGATTCATAGGCGCAACTCTTCTTCACACTCTTTCAACGGGAGTAATAGGCATAGCTCTTGCCTTCTCTTTCAATAAGCCAAGAAGAAAGCAGATCATAAATATCTCCATGGCCTTTGTTTTGGCCGTGGCTATACACACATTCTTCAATCTCTTTCTGGTATATGGAAATAATTTGGGAACTCCAATAGCTTTTGCCGCCGTTTGGGCTGGAGTATCTGTCTTACTTCTGTTTTTTGAAAGGATAAAAGCATTGCGCGGGAGAAGAATCGATATATAATTAATTTGTATGAAAAAAAAGCGATCTTTTTTTGAAAAACTTACCGGAGCAGTAAAGCTCGATGAGGAAGAGATCTTGGAAGAGGCTGAAGAAGAGCTCGAAAGACTTGAAGTTCAAAAAGGCCGAGGAGGACGAAAAGAAATTGATGAAGATGAAGAGCTGGAAGACCAGGAAGCTCAGCTGACAGTAGACGTCTTCAACACTCCAAGCGAAATTATAATCAAAACTATGGTGGCTGGCGTTAAGCCGGATGATTTGGATGTCTCTATTACAAGAGACTCCGTCACTATTAGAGGCAAGAGAGAAGAAGAGCGTACAACTACTGACTCTGATTATATTCACAAAGAATTATATTGGGGTACATTCTCCAGAACTATCCCTCTTCCAGAAGAAGTAGACGTGGAAGAAGCAGAAGCCATCGAAAAGTACGGTTTGCTTATAATCCATCTGCCAAAGATAGATAAAGACAAACAAACCAGGCTCAAAGTAAAGGGTTCTTAGACTGGCGGAACGCAGTGCAGCTTTCTGAAATCTGGTGCCCTCGGCAGGAATCGGACCTACATCTAGACGTTAGGAGTGTCTTGTTCTATCCATTGAACTACGAGGGCGTATAAGTCTATAAGACCTAGAAAATATAACATATTATTTGAAAAAAGCTCCTGTTACAGTATAATTTTCTCAATGAATCCTGAAGAAAAAGTCCTTCTCAAGCACACGCTCAAACTTGCAGAAGAAAACAACAGTATCCTTCACAAAATGCAAAGAACAGCAAGATGGGCGCTTGCTTGGGGATTCATAAAAGTTATGATACTCTTGATTCCTCTCGTGGTTGGATTCATACTTCTGCAGCCATACTTCGAGCCAATCAGAAAAGTTCTTGAATCAATAACAAGTTCTGAAACTTATTCAATTCTCTTGTCTAATTTGAGCGATTAGACATTAGACAAAAGATAAAATATGCGCCCAGGTAGCTCAGTTGGTAGAGCATTCGCCTGAAGAGCGAAGGGTCGCCAGTTCAAGCCTGGCCCTGGGCACCAATATAAAAAGCACCGATAAATCGGTGCTTTTTATATTTTTAGATATCTTGCAGCCCTAAGCTTCAATACCAAGCAGGCTCACGAGCCTGTCTTTATCGAATCCGACTATGACATCTCTGTCATCTATAACTATGACTGGCACGCCCATCTGGCCGCTCTTTTCAAGCATCTCCGACCTCTTAGCTGTATCTGCAGCTACATTATAATCCGTGAACGGTACATTATTTGCACCAAGAAACTCCTTTGTCATATGGCAAAAATGGCATGCGGGAGTTGAATATATTTCTACTTTTTTCATAGGCTAATATTATAACTTGCCTTAAGTTAGTGCCACAAGCGCGACAGGCTATTCCAAAATTCTTTATACCATGCAGATTCCAGAGCTTCTGCCGACTTTTCTGACGCTTGTTGGTCTACAAGAATAGCTACATGCTCGCCTTCCTCGGAAACGTTGAATTTCTCTTTTATTTCCTTAACAATTCCTTCTTCAGTGTTTAATCTGTCTATATCTTTTTTAAGCATATCGCTCCTAGCGCTAAGAGCCTGAGCTTCCTGCCTGAGCTCTCTCAGATGGCGGGCACTCTCCCTTTGTTTGCCGACTACGCCGACGGCACCTTTGGTCAAAAGTATGGCAAAAATCGCCAGTATTGCCAGCGCAGGCAAGGAATAGAGCATCCGCTTTATCTTTTGTTTCCTCTGGAGCTCTTTCATATATTCATGTTATCATGGTTAAATCATGTTCGACAAAAAGCACAAGAAGAAATTCCAAGCCATATGGATGGCTCTTTCAATACTTATCATTATTTCGATGATACTCTTGTACGCCCCTCTGTTTTAGCTTGGATTATTTAGGCAGATCTAAAGACTAATCCTGCTTCATCATCTTCAAGAAAACTTCTTGAGGAATATTCACTGTTCCCCTTTCTTTCATCTTCTTCTTGCCTTTTTTCTGCTTTTCTCGCAATTTCATCTTACGGGTTATGTCCCCTCCGTACATATGCGCAGTTACATCCTTCTTCATGCCTGAGAGTGTGCGGCTTGAGATAATACGTCCAAGAGCACGGCCTTGAATTTTTATGGTAAACATCTGCCTTGGTAAAATACCGGCCAGTTTCTCTACCGCAGATTCCGCTTCGGACTCCACTTGTCTTCTGGAAACAACTTTTGCAAATGCAGGCACGGGCTCGTCGGCGACCAATATATCCAGCCTTGTAACATCAGCATCCCTCATCTCAGAAATCTCATATGAGATTGAACCGAAGCCGGATGTAACGCTTTTGAGTTTGTCAAAAAATCCTCTCATCAGTTCCCTCAGCGGCATATTGAAAGATATGGAAGCCCTAGCCTGGCCCAGACTCTCCGTCTCACCAAGCTCTGCTTCGTGCTCATGTAAAAGAGTTAGAACTTTGCCCATATAGTCAGGCGGAATAATGATCTTAGCCGAAACCCACGGCTCCTTAACAGATTGAATCAAATATTCATCAGGAAAAAACGAAGGTGTATAAATAGTCTCAGATTTGCCATTTTTGTAAGTAACTTCATAGGTAATGCTCGGCAGAGTGATAATGAGAGGCAAACCGAACTCACGGGTCAAACGTTCAGTGATGATCTCAAGGTGAAGCATCCCCAAAAAACCGCATCGAAATCCTCTACCTAAAACACCTGATGATTCTTCTTCAAAAGAAAAAGCGGAATCTGACAGTTTCAAGCGCATTAGAGCCTGCTTAAGAGAGACAAAATCATCCTGACTTTCCGGATATATAGACGCCCACACTACCGGCTTGGATTTCTCATATCCGGAAAGTGCGGGAGATTTGTCGCTCACCGAAGCTACAGTGTCTCCAACCGAAACAATGCCTGGCTCTTTTATACCTGTCACTATATAGCCTATCTCGCCTGCCTTTATAAAATCGGAAGCTTTTTCTTCAGGGGCAAAAAAGCCGACTTCAAGAGCTTGAAACGACTGTCCGGCCACCTTGAAGACCAGCTTATCAGCTCTCTTTACCGAACCGTCAAAAGCACGGACAAAAACTATGATGCCTTTATGATTTGAATACTCGAAGTCAAAGACTAAAGAGCGGAAAGGAGCCGCATCGGATGCGGTTTCTTTCCGCGGCGGCGGGATCCTCTCCACTATAGCTTCTAAAAGTTCTTCAACTCCTTCACCAGTCCTGCCGGAGACCAGCAATACTTCCTCTGGTGAGATTCCCAGGAGTTCTACTATCTCTTCCCTAACCTCATCAATACGCGCTAGAGGAGAGTCTATCTTGGATATTACAGGTATGATGACCAGTCCGGCTTCTTGAGCCATGTTCAAAGTTGTAAGGGTTTGAGCCTGCACTCCTTGAGTAGCATCAACCAGAAGTAAAGAACCCTCCACGGCTTTAAGAGCTCTTGAAACTTCATAAGAGAAATCTATATGCCCAGGAGTGTCTATAAGATTCAGGATATACTCGGAACCAGAGTTTTCATTTTTAGGCCGAAAGAGCATCCTCACCGGCTGCATTTTTATGGTAATTCCTCTTTCTCGCTCAAGATCCATGGTATCGAGAACCTGATCTTTCATCTTCCTCTTCTCCACGGTTCCGGTTATCTCAAGCATTCTATCGGCAAGAGTAGACTTGCCGTGATCTATATGAGCTATGATGCTGAAGTTTCTTATATCCATATACTAATCTACAAATCTATACCAATCTGCAAATATCTGCGAATTATTAGTTGCCATTCGTAGAATTGGGATTATTAGCAGATTAGCATTTAAACAATCTCCGGATCTGTAGCTATGACCCTTGTCTTCCAGAACTTGGCGCGAACAGCTTTCCATACTTCTTTCAGTTCCTCATTCTTAATGATGTGCAAGAAGACTATTCCGGCAACTATGCCGCCGATTCCTGCCAAAAACCCTTGCAAGAATATACCAAAGAGAGAATTTGTGTCCACAAAAGGAGCAAAGTAATTAAGTCCTGCATAAGAGACGAATCCGACTATCAAAGCTGCAACAGAAGATTCTGCGATAGTTCTCCACAAAGATCTGGTGAATCCAATCCCCTTAACCTCCTTCCCAAATTCAAATTCAAACCCTACCCAAAGTGCAATGCCGTTTACTATTGTACCGATGGTATATCCGAGAGGAAGCATCAATACTACCGCATTAGACAGATCACCAACTTTTAAGATCGATCTCAGGAACATGCCAAATGCTGGATTAGCATAATAGACTTTTACCAGCAGATAGCTTGCAGCTATTAAAACTGCGGTAGAGAAAAGACTTATATAAAAAGGTTTTTTGGTGCGGCCAACAGAGTAAAATGCTCGGACAAAAAGCAGCAGCAAGGATTGGAAAACCGACGAGAGGGCAAAAAGAGCGAGTGCTGCTGCCGTCAGTCTTGTGTCGCTCCAGTCGAACCGTCCAGTACCCAGAAGAACTCTGACTATCTGTGCTCGAAGAACTATAAAGAGTGCAGCCACAGGTAAAGACCAGAAAATAATGTGCCTGGCAGTGGTTATCATCTGCTCCATAAAGCCCTTCAAATTTTTCTCGGCGAAGAAGCGAGTCAGCGTTGGGAAAGCAGCCAGAGAATAGCTGACTCCTATGATAGAGAGAGGCACTGATTGAATGTTAATAGAAAATGAAAGTACTGATATCGAACCGGGTGCCATCAAAGATGCCAAAGCCGTCAGAAATAGCAGCGCTATATGGCCGGTAGAAAGAGTCAAAGTTCTTGGTACCGACAGAGCTGCGACTTTCTTGACCGCCTGCCAGTTTAGTCTTCTATGCAATCTAGGCAAAAGACCTATCCTTGCCACAAAAGGCACTTGAACCAGCGCATGCAAGCACGCGCCTATAGCCACGCCTATAGCCACACCAACCGGCCCGTGCTCTTCGGCAAAAGTCAGAATACCAAAGATAATTCCGACATTATATAGGAGTGGCGCAATAGCATATACCGCAAATCTGTTATAAGCCTGGGTCAGAGATCCTAAAAGATTTGATATACCCAGAGCCACAGGAGAAATAAGCAAAAGCCTTGATATAAACACGACCTGCGTTTGTTCGGCTGCAGAAAATCCTTTGAATAAAATACTGGTCAGCTCCGGCATAAGAAGATAAGCCAGAGCCGAAGCAGCAAGCATCAGCAAAGAAAAGAATGCGAATATGCTGTCTATAAATTCCCTCACAGCTTCTTTGCCCTTCTCATCTTTCTCAACAATGAAAGGTACCAAGACAGAGATAGAAACCAGAGAAGCTACTGTGACAAATATGAAGTCCGGAATACGGAAAGCGGCATAATAGATATCAAGTGCAGTACCGGCGCCAAATATATGCGCCAAAAGCCTGTCGCGAAGAAACGCCAATACTTGCGAGAGTACCGCAAAGAACCCCAAGAGATATGCCGCTTGATGAAGTGTGCGCGTCTCTTTATATAGAAACCCAAACACCTTTCGAACCATATTCTTTTATTGTTCTGCACCTGTTATAGGAGGAGAAGTCCTCTCTTCCACATCAGAAGCGCTCGGCGGCATGCCTTCTAGAACCGGCTTGCCTTCCTTGAGATTATTCAGTATCAGGGATACTTCCTTGCTATCAGGATTTGTAGACAAGAGATCTTCGAAGATCGGCAGAGCCTGGTCTTCCTTGCCATCTTGAGCAAGAGAGAGTCCGAGATAATACTTGGCATTAGCATAATTCGGCATCAGATCCAATGCTTTAAAGAACGAATCAGCTGCTCCTTGGAAATTGTTATTTGAATACTTAAGCAATCCGATTTCGAAATAGAGGCCAGGATTAGCCGGCGAGAGCAAAGCTCCTGTCTCAGCAGACTTGATAGCCTCTTTTATGTTCTTTTCCTGCATTTCAATCTGAGTGAGAGTGAAATACGCATCGGCATAATCAGACTTCTTAGAGAGAGACTGTTGTATGAAGTCTCTGGCCGCTTCCGGATCATTATTACCAAGCTCCAAGCGAGCTAAAAATAGTGGAACTTCCGGACTTGAAGGATTGTGTAGAGCTGCTTCATTGAAAGCATTTTTAGCGCTCTCATATGCTCCTTCCACCTTAAGAGGCTCCGGAACTAAGGCGGCATATATCGATCCTAAAGACATCCAATTGCGATAACTTGAAGGGTTCATGTTTGCTGCAGCTTGAGCGGCGGCAATACTCTTGGAAAGTGATTCTTCAAAGAGAGCTTTGTTTTTCTCAGGATCCCCTTCATTGCTGCTAGCCGCGGCCTGTGCTTTTGTGAAGTTTAACTGGGCAAGGGCGGAATAATGAATATCTGAAGGAGAGAAGCCTATAGCTTTAAGCAAAGCTTGTTCTATGGAATCAACCGGAGTATTAGGAGTAACAGATAAGTCTATGGCCTTCTTATAGTAATAAGCGGAAGCAGTCTTTTGGAATACAGAGAAGCCAAGAAGTAGAGACCCTGAGACCACAGCTACTGCAAACAAAGTTGCCACGAAGCTGGCAGCTGGAACTTCTTTGAAATTGAATTTATAAACGGAGATGGAATCTGCCATTCGGCTAGAAGACACGAAGAGTCCCGAGAAAACGAAAGCCAGAGTAAGTACAGCCACGCTCGGTGCATAGAAGAAACTTGCTGCCCAGAGCATCAAAGCTCCTAAGAAAAGTGAGAGCATCAAGAATCTTTCAGATTTCGATTCCGGCATCTTTACAAGAACTCTCTTGCCGAGTGCGATAAAGAGAACAAAGAATGCCAGCCAAATCAAAGTTCCCAAAGCTCCTGTAGTAGCTATCTGAGTAGGTATAAATCCTATGCCGAACGGGAAAGAAACATTCCAAAATTGAGTAGAGTTTATATCATTCGGCTTGTAAGCGAGCCAATCTCTAGAAAAAGTATTCGGACCGGAACCAAGAACGGGATTATCCTTGAGCACTGAAGCAGAGATGTTAAGCGTGCTTACAAGAGAGGGACGAACTTCCGTGTTGCTTACTCCAAAAGCTCCTGATACTACTTCTCCAAGCTGCCTGCCGGAAGAGGTTACCACAGGATTAATCAAGAACAACAGAGAAACTACAGTTAGGATAGCGGGCAAAAGAATATGACTCTTTCTTTCTTCTTTGTCCTTTCGGGAAAACCTATTCTCTATGGTAGAGAAATATACGAACAAGAAAACAGAAGCAACCAGAGAAATTTCAAATGCCAGAGAGAAGTTTAAGACTGCCAGAAGTGCAGTAGATATGACAAAAAAGACATAAAGAAGTACGCGTATAAACTTCTTTACAGAGGCCATGTTTATAGCGATCATCGAGAGCACCGACACTAAGCTGGCAACCATTGCCAAATCTGTCCAATTGCCTACTGGGTTGTCCAGATTGCCAGTGAAGAGTCCGAGACTCAAAGCACTGTCGCCAAGGAGAAGTTTTACTGATGCAAACAAAACTATTGCAGCTAAAGATGCATATGCAGCCGTAAGACCCCGGAGCACTCGAGACTTGTCATTGAATGAAAGAGCAATAAGCAGCATAAGAGCAGCAACAATAGCCATGTAAGCAAATGTTCCAACTTCTATTTCATACCCAAGAAGCGACATGGCTGTAGGTTCGCTGAAAATTGCGGAAAGAAAATATACGAACGGCATCAAAAGCACCACCCCTAAAAAAGAATGCCAAGGCAAGGAAAGGCTGCCGCTTTGATAAGACTCCCATACATAAGCAATGGCCGATATGATCACAGCAAAAGCTAGTAAAGAGGACTTGGCTCCGCTTGCGAAGAGTGCACCGCCGGGAATAAAAAAGAGGGGGAGGAGGAATATTATTCCAGCAATGATAAAGAATGTTATCTTATGTGATTGAGCCATGTTTAGTTCTAATTTCTTTCTTATTAATGAATATATTTTACCCGAAATGGCAGCCAACTTAAAGGGATAAATAGGCTTGTTTGATATAAGTAGTTTTGTGTGATATAATTTTGCAGGTGTCGGATAGCTGCGCTAATTTGTAACCACCCATGGTGGACAAATTGGTGAGGAAAGTCCGAACATTCAGCAATTTGGGTAGAGCTTCGAGCTCGCTATCCAACTTGCAATGGTAGCAGGTAACACCTGTCGTCCGTGAGGATAGAGGTGCGAACAGAAACGACCCGGTTAAGTCCGGCTGAAACGGCAAAATCCTTACCAGAATGCAAGGCCGCACCACTAGTACGCAAGTACTGGTCGGAGTGCCGCAAGAGGCCAATAGTGATATTGGTCCCAGACAAATAGCTATCGTCCGCTCGTAAAGGCGAGATACAGAATTCGGCTTATAGACACCCAAAACTACGAGGTTCAACCTCGTAGTTTTGTTTTATAATTGTTCTATAATAATTACATGAGTCGTAATTTTTATTTTTCTCCTGGCGAATTTTATCATGTATATAATCGCGGTACTGAGAAAAGGAAAATATTCTTAACAAATCATGACTACAAGAGGTTCTTGAACTTACTTTATTTGGCTAACAATACTAGTCCTGTACCCTTCCAGCTACGAGGTTCAACCTCGTATAATGTGTTCTTGCTTGAAAGAAAGGACACCCTTGTGGACATATGTGCTTATTGTCTTATGCCAAATCATTTCCACCTTATTATTCATGAAAAAGAAGAGGGTGGAATAAGTCGTTTTATGCAAAAACTCACAACTGGATACACGATGTATTTTAATACAAAAAACGAAAGGAATGGGAGCTTATTTCAAGGTAGATTCAAGGCTTCACATGTAGACAGTGATCGTTATCTCACTTATCTAATCGCATATTTACATTTGAATCCAATAAAAATTGTAAATTCCAAATGGAAAGAATCCGGAATAATAAACAAAGATGAGGCAAGGGAATTCTTAGATAAATATGAGTACTCAAGTTATTTAGATTATTGCGGTATGGAAAGAATTCAAAAGAAAATAATAGATATAAATACATTGCCTAATCACTCAGAAACACCAAAAGATTTTAAAACAAGTATCGAGTCTTGGTTAAATTATTCTAATAATTAACTTCTCTACTACGAGGTTCAACCTCGTAGTTTTTAAAACTATTGCGGAGTTGAGGAGGCGGTGGAGTCTTTTGTCTCTTGTGTTTCGGTTTCTACTATAGTGGAAGTATTTTTGTCATCTGGATTATCATCCTTAACTTCTGTGTTTGTTGTATTGGCAGGAGTTGTTACATCTTCATCAGTGCTTGCAGTTGTGGTTGCTGTATCAGTCGATGTTTGATTGTTGGTTGTCTGCTGTTGGCTGTCGGTTGTCTGAGTTGTAGTTGCAACAGTAGAAGATGCTTGAGAGTCGCCTGTTGTTGCAGAAGTATCTGTGTCGAGATCAAAGTCTGGAGTGGTGGATGAAGTTGTTGAGCTGGTTGTAGTTGCGGTATTTGTCGTCGATTGCTGGCTATTGTTGGTTGTTTGCTGATTGTCATTTGTGCTTGTAGCCGTCTGCGCCAATGTTACAGAACCAGTAGAGTTAAGCACCATCTCTAGGAACTCATCCGAGTTCACACACACACTTCCCACACACAACTTGTCTGTATTCACCTCTCGAGCGAAAATCTTGCCGAAGATGCCGGAAGAAGCATAGATAGCTGTATCGTAGACTCGAACAATAGTGTCGTTAAGAGCATAAATTCCTTCACGCAAAGCATCGGATGCCTGGGTAAACAAAGAGTTGGAAAGCTCTGATGCAGTAGTGGTCGACACTACGAGGTTCAACCTCGTAGTGGAAAGATTATCTACTTTTTCATTCAATTCTTGGATCGCCCTAACAGCTGGAGAGATGAGTTGAGTATAGTCGAGGCCGAGGTGGCCTTCAGAGTCTATGACAGATACAGCTTCAGGGAAGAACTCCTGCACATCCTGAGCGGTGAAGCCGAGCTGCACATTTGTATCCCCTATCATATTGAAAGATACCGGAGCAATCTGCATTAATTTGCCGAGAGCAGGTTCGAGTTCATTGATGTTTTCCTTGAGCCGAGCATCTGATACGTCTGTAATAGAGCCTGTGTATTCAATGGAACCCGAGACATCCAGAGCGACACTAGGGTCAGTAACGCCAATGCCTACAAGGCCGTTAGCATCAATGCGCATGCGTTCTGTATTTAAATCAGGATAGCTTGAAGTTCTAAAGACAAGTGCAGTCTCTGCATAGCTTGTACTGGAGGTACAACCCACCTCTTTCATTGCTCCGATAGAGGAACCCCCAAATATATTATCACCATCATAATAACTGGAGAACAAGATACTAGCTCCTGTGTCTATGTCGCAACTTTCTGATAATAAATTCACCATGGCCGAACCATTCGGACCGGCATTGAATGGTATAGACTGGTTTAGCCCTCTAATATCAAGCAGAGTCTGCGGCGCAGTATATCCAATTCCAACGTTGTTTCCATCAATTCTCATTGATTCTGCATATGAATCTGAACCAGTTGTGTGTCCAAAAACAAGCGCTTCTGTGCCATAAGCTCCTCCTGGAAGCATTCCAATATACGCTCCTTTATTAGCGCCTCCGCTACCTTGTCCTGCAAACGCAATTCCGGACATAATATTAGATCCTGATGCACTATTTCTTATGCCAAGTTGAAGACTAGGAGGAAGTCTGCCTGTCCCTGTGTCAGAATATGTTCCTGAATCATTGGTTGCAATTTCCGTAATCATACCGCTACCGAAAGGACTGTTGACTCCAGGGACAGTTGTTCCAATACCTACAGCACCGCTTCCTAAGATACTCAACACACTTCCGTCTTGTCCTTCTACATCCATCAAATATTTTGTAGAAGAGTTAGTATTGCCGAATACCTTAAAGACTGTACCTCCCGCAGACACATCAGGATTGTAAACACTCAACAAGCTTGTCGGAGTTGTCGTACCAATACCGACATTACCAGAGCTATTTATAGTAACGTGCGCACTGGTAGAGCCACCACCGGACAAAAACAAATTATTCTGTCCTTTTAAAGTCAGATCATTATTACCGGTGCCAGAAGTCAAGAGGGAACCCGGTCCAATAGCACCAGATGTGGTTAGGTTATTTGATATTGAAATATAATTATCAATAGATACACTACCATCGACAGCAAGATTGTTTGCTGCTGCAGGCAATCTTCCAATACCTACATTTCCGCTTGCATCGATTATAAAAGGAGTGGTATCTGGCGAAGTAGAATCTTCTACTACAAAGCTTGGCCCTGTACCTGTGTTGGTTATCGAGAGGCTACCCCAAGGTGTTGTTGTACCGATGCCCACATTACCTGCAAAATATGCCATGCCGTCATTGCCGCGGATGCTTGCTAGGAGTTCTTCATTTGAATTTTCAAAAATAAAGCCATTGTTTGAGCTGTCTGGAACTCTGAGATAAAGAGCATCAAGGGCAAAGCCTGCTCCTGTAGCACTGGTATCTCCGTCTAGAGAATTTCCTGCACGCCCTCCTCGACCCGCATAGATTCCCCAGTTGGTATCAGTATAAAACTGAATACCGCGCTTATTCATAAAGCTGCCAGTATCATTGAAACTCAGAATTGCATCACCGGTTGTGCCTGCAATAGTCAGCTTGGTTGCCGGAGTGGTAGTGCTAATGCCGACGTTGCCATCCGCATCTACCACAAACAAGTCTCCACTCAAATCGCCTTTGGAATTTATTTCAAGTAAGTTTGCAGTCTGTTCCGCCACTCCAGCTATAGCCAAGGCTACCGTAGTAGGGGTAAGCGGACCGATGTTCATACGTGCGCCGAGATTGCCGGAGCCGGAGACTTGGGTCATCCCGCCGGCAGGACTTAGGAGCACAGTTCCTTGCCCTGCTGAACCACCCACCTGAAACCAATTTGATCCGTCAGACGCTTCGACAACCAAGCTCCCTCCGTCACTTCCGCCTATAACAAGGTCTTCATCAGGATCAGCGACTCCGATACCAATATTGCCGCTCTCGGTCACAATAAACTTCGGTGTACTCGAGCCAATGAGAAATGGATCCACTCCGGCCGGGTCGTTAACAGTAAGGAGCGCAGAAGGAGTCGTTGTGCCAATTCCGACGTTGCCTCCTGTGAGAACTGTCAGAAGGTCAACAAGGCCGGAATTATAACTTGAAATACTGTAGCTTGAACTGCCGCCGGCGAAATACTGTCGGAACTGGTTGTTTGAAAACCAGCCCAATGTAGCTTGATATGTACCGTCAGCATCTCTGGCAAAAGAGACTTTTCCTCCACTTCCGGTCTTTCCAACATTTATATTCCCTGCAACGTCTAATGTGGTTCCTGGAGTCGTTGTTCCAATTCCGACATTTCCAGATGCATCAATGATAAAAGGTGATGTGTCTGAAGCGCTATCTTCCACGATGAAGCTCGGATCCGCACCAGTGTTAACAACCGCCAACTTACCCCAAGGAGTGGTGGTGCCTATGCCGACATAACCGGTATTACCAGCAACAACAAATGCTGCGCCAGAGCTTGGGTTGAGTAAATTCGCACTAGCTTGCCGTGAGATGTAAAATCCTCCAGTATCATCTGGAATACTAAACACAACTGAGTAGTCCCCTCTACCCATCAGATAATCATTACTGAATAGATACAGGTCATTAGTTGCTGCTCCAATTACCTGAGTCGTATCAACGTCCCCATATGCGTAACCAAGCTTGAAATTTCCATTAACAGTGAATTTGGCAGGGAGTGTACTAGTACCAACTGCTAACTTACCGGTCATTATCATATTGCCCGCACCCGCGTCGGTGTCGACATATGCATTACCCAGAGAAAGACCACCTGTGGAAGAAAGTCGCATGAGTTCTGTGGTGCCAACATTATCGGCATAGAAACGCAGATCATTGAAACCAACAATCTGATTAAGACCGTAAATGTTTGAATCATTTGCCACCTTAATATTTCCTGCAACCTCAAGCATTTCTGTCGGCGCTATCGTGCCTATACCTACAAAGCCGTTGGTTGAACCAGTATTACTTAGGATGGAGAAGAAGTCTTCATCACCGTCATTAAAACTCAGCCGAGCACTGCCGTTGTTGTTGTAATTTGTAAGATCCCACCAACCGGCACCGCCATCTGAAGACAACCTCAATGTAGAATTTTGCGTACCATCATCCCCTCCTGAGTTGTCACTGTCTCCGGCTATTTCAAGAATAGAATCTCCAGTGTTTGATACTTCAAGCATCACACCGTTGCCGGGGTTTGTAGTACCTACTCCAAGCGAGCTTAAGATGTAGCTGTCAGTACTGGTGCCATCTGAATGAATTCCATCTGTAGTCCTAAAACCTGGGCCTAAAACAAGTTCAGATACATCATCAGAACCAGCGACAGCTCCAACTACAGGGTTTTCAACAAAATCATCCTGTTCGGGACCATATCCGTATACAGTGATTTCGCCCGGAGATGTTGCCGAGCTGACATAAATATCCAAATAAACTCCACTGTTGCCATTGTTGCTCACGCGAGCTTTGCTGACCACACCATCATTATAAGAACCGAAGCGCGTCTCTTGGATATTATTGTTTTGGCCATATCCGGCTATGTTGTATTGGAATTCTACGTCTGTGTTTTTGTTATCGTATGAACCTGAAATTCTGATAACTCCGCCGGAGAAACTTGATCCAGAGACTATCCTATACCAGCCCACCGTAGTTGGTGTGAATGTTACTTTCTTTTCCACCAAAGAACCGGTAGCTCGGATATTTCCATCAACATCAAGAGTATATGCAGGAGTAGTTGTGCCGATACCGACCCTTTCATTCGTATTATCGACAAAGAGAACATCCGATACATTCAAATCGTCATCAATATCCACAGAGCCTTGAGAGTTTGTAATATCACCTCTCTGTTCAAGTGCTCCCTCATTGATCCAGTCTCCTTGCAAGCGGTTTCCTGTGGTAGCGCCGGCGAGATACAAGTTCTTTGAATTTGCTGTGGAAATTCTTAAAGCGCTTGAAGTACCTGCCATATTTATAGAACCCATTTGAAGACCATCTCCATTTCGAAAATCAATCCAAGATTGAGACTCAGAAGAAGGTCCTTCAAGACGCAGCAGACCAGTGGTCCCGCTGATATGCAGCGGGCTGTCCGGATCATTAGTTCCTATGCCAACATTACCTGTGGTGCCGTCGATTCTCATTCTCTCTGTGTCATTAGTGGTGAAAATTATCTGCTGTCCGCCGGAAGCATCCGTGATGGTAATGTTGTCCGTATCAAGTCGTTGGTTTCGAATATGAAATGAGTTAGTGCTATCACCTGTATAACCAAGAGCCCATGTATTAACGCCGCCGACAT
>CAZUDK010000006.1:0-35775 GCA_964618905.1 uncultured Candidatus Saccharibacteria bacterium | reverse complement strand
CAGCCCGGGAGCTTCTGTAGATGTGAGCTTCGATCCGGAGTTTGAAGAGTTTTAATCTAAACGCAAATGGAACAATCCCAACAATCTCAACAATTACAAAATAATGTACAGAAACAGAGTTCAAAATTGGATTCTGCGCCTTCTTCTACACCTTCTCCAACTATTCAAAGTCCTTCAAATGCCAGTTCAAACAACGGCTTGTCACCAAAGGTATTCTTAGGAGCAGCAGCGGTGCTAGTCGTCTTGATCGGGGGATATTTCGCTTACAGGAGTGTTGGAACAATCCCTATGAATAAAAAGCGAAAGACGCCACAGGTTAGTAGGGTGGATTTGAGTTCGGCAACCGATGAATTTGGGATGCTTCCAGAAGGTTTCCCTTGGAGTATTCCTGTTGATTCCATGAATATAACAGACAGTTATACTATTGATTATGATGCTCGTGGCGTAACGCAGTATTCGGTTACTTACAATACAGACATTTCTATATCTGAGAAGTACAAAATGTACAAAGAGTTCATGATTGCCGACGGCTATACTCTGACTACTGACTCTTCAGATGGTGATGTTTCCAGCCTGTATGGTACAAGAGACGACTCCGAACTTTCAATTATCATAGATGAAGTTGCTGATGAGACACGGGTTCAGATAACATATCTGGAGAAACAGCTTTCAGAGTAATCTCTTAGTACGGTATCAGTAAAAACAGGGCAGATGATCCGTCTTTGATTTGTTGTGCCATGATAATTGCGAGGTTGAGCAATATTGAATTCTTGTTATATAAACAGCTGGAAATTGGTTCAAAGAAAGGCTATGATGTACCACTATGTCAGATGCAGAAGACGCAATTTTAATACAAAACCTATCTAAATCCTTCGGCAGTAACCGTGTCTTAGACGGTATCAATTTGTCGGTTAAAAAGGGGACTATGCTAGCCCTTCTTGGCCCTAACGGTGCTGGCAAAACAACTATCGTACGCATTTTGAGCACTCTTTTGCGCCCTGATGACGGGGAAGTCAAAGTGAATGGCTTTCATGTGGTAAGCCAGGCTCACGAAGTCCGCAGCATCATCGGTCTTACAGGTCAATACGCAGCTATAGATGAGATGCTCACAGGTCGAGAGAACTTGGAAATGATGGGTCGGCTATATCACTTGTCCAAAGAGCAAAGCCGCAAGCGGGCGCAAGAGTTGCTTGAGCAGTTTGACCTTGTGGCGGCAGCAAACAAAATAACTAAAACTTATTCCGGCGGCATGAAGAGGCGTCTTGACCTTGCAGCCAGCTTGGTCGCTACTCCGCCTATTATTTTCTTGGATGAACCGACAACAGGTCTTGACCCTAGGAGCCGACTCGGAATGTGGGACATCATAAATACCTTAAAGAAGAATGGTTCTACAATTCTCCTTACAACTCAATATCTTGAGGAGGCGGATAAGCTCGCAGACAAGATAGCTGTACTCGACAAAGGCACTATCATAGCTTTAGGAACTGCTACAGAACTAAAGGCTGATATAGGCAATGAGCGCGTAGAAATTGTTTTGGAAAAGTCTGAGGATTTTGAAAGAGCAATGAAACTTCTCAATAAAGAAGGTATACAAGGCAATAAAGAAAACAAAAGCATCACCTTGCCTACAAATGGAAGTGTCGGGGCAGTTAAGAGCATTTTAGATACCATCGCGACAGAAAATATAGAGCTGGATGCGCTCTCAGTGCACAAGCCGACCCTCGATGATGTTTTCATGAATCTTACAGGAAGAGAGATAGCGGAAAAGCCGGAAGAAAATAAACAGCAATAAAATGGAAATCAATCATAAAAAATCTTTATCCCTTTATTGGACGCTGAGCGATGTGTCGGTGCTTATAATGCGAAGCTTGAAGCATATATTCAATAACAAAGACCAGCTTCTAGGTCTGACTATTCAGCCTGTGATGTTCATGCTTCTTTTTGGCTATGTTTTTGGCGGAGCTATAAATACTGGTGCTGAAAATTACATAGACTTTTTGGTGGCCGGCATATTGGTACAGATGGCAGCTTTCGGTGCTACTACGACTGCATTGAGCGTGGCAAATGATTTAAGGAGAGGGGTAATAGACAGATTCAAGTCTTTGCCTATGGCTTCTTGGGCGGTTTTGACCGGACATGTTACGGCAGATATGGTGCGCAACTTGGTCTCTTCTGTGGTCTTGATTATCGTGGCGCTTTTTATGGGATTCAGGCCGACCGCAACATTTTGGCAGTGGCATGAGATTATCGGCATAATGCTGTTGTTTACTTTCGCTTTCTCTTGGCTGTCTGCAATACTTGGATTGCTCGCCAAAAGTGTCGAAGCTGTACAGTGGATGACTTTCTTTTTAGTCTTCCCTCTGACATTTGCCAGCGGAGCTTTTGTACCCACTGAAAGCATGCCAAGGATTTTGAGAGCATTTGCTGAAAATCAGCCTATCACTCATGTTATAGAAGCCATGCGCGCCTTGATGATTGGCACTCCGATCGGTAATCACGGCTGGCTGGCCGTGGCTTGGAGTGTGGGTATAATAGTGATTTCGGTGCCTGTAGCTGGATATTTATTTAGAAAGC
The DNA here is from genome assembly GCA_964618905.1 of uncultured Candidatus Saccharibacteria bacterium. Taxonomy (GTDB): domain Bacteria; phylum Patescibacteriota; class Minisyncoccia; order Phycocordibacterales; family Zambryskibacteraceae; genus CAZUDK01. Next base: position 33,201 of record CAZUDK010000006.1, on the reverse strand, counting down.
GCGAGGTGCAGTAATTTTAAGTATAATAAAAATTAAGCGCGGTTAGCTCAGTTGGTAGAGCATCTCATTGACGTTGAGAGGGTCACAGGTTCAAGTCCTGTATCGCGCACAAAATGGAGCTTGGTAAGCTAAGAGACGGCTCTACGTCTGTATATTCAGGCGCTCTTTACAGCCGCTTATACACGTGATAAAGTCCTGACCGGACACACTTCTTTCAAACTCCAGCCTGGAGCGTAAGTATGCACATGGTGTTTGCGTCCATTCTGGCTCTTTGGCTTCTGGGTCCATTAGGGCTTGATGCACAAAGACTAGGTTGTCCCGAGGATCAGAGATTTGACCCTGCTTCCAGGGTTTGTGTCTCTCAGACGACAGGGCTTCCTGTTCGGACCGATACGGTTCTGCTCTCGACCGAGGAGTTTCTGAGGCGAATCAGTCAGTCTCGTTCTGCAGCACCTGCGCAGACTCCCGCAGCAGCCGCGCAAGCTGTTCGGGATACAACTCCGACACCGACCATAAGAGCAGCTGCGAATCCGGAGAATTGGCCGGTGTGCCAGCTGGGGCGGGCGCCGATTGCTCCTGGACCAGCACCCTCGGAAGCTCTGGTCTTTCGGACAGCTGGTGGCCCGGTGGTCATGTCAGAAGCTGGGCCGCCTGGGTCTGAACGCCAGGTGCGGTTTGTCAGCTGCAGGCTTGCAGCGGGTTCAGAGGTCTATAGAGGCGCCGACGGCACCTTGCGCGACCTCCCGTCAAACCAGCCGTTCTGGCCGGTGGGATGGGATGCTGTGCCACCTGAGCCATTGGTCAGAAGAGACACCGTCTTCATGCAGCCGCGGATTACGCAGGTGCCCATACCTGCACCAACTCCGCCGGTTGAGCTTGATCAGGACCTGCCGTGGAAATGGATAATCGGCGTGCCTGTGGCGGCGGGAGTTATTGCCGGTGCTGTATGCCTGCTGACTGACGCATGCGAGGCCGAATCTAGCTCCTCGTCTTCGGTAAAAGTGATAACATCGAACGGACGAACAATCACAACTGTCTCCGAGGACAACTATGTTGGGTCGCATCCGGTGACGATATTCAGTTTACCGTTACCTTGAGTCGTTCATTATGAAAGCCCCGTTCCGCAATCGCGGAACGGGGCTTACTTCTTTCATTTATTTATTTGCGTGTATATGAAGATAGATGTCTTCGAGAGCTTTGACCGCGTCGCCTGAGGCGATATTGTTCTGATGGTAAAGTCCATCCGTGCAGTCTCCTGCAGCCCAAAGGCCTTCCACTTCAGTTTTTTGAGTTTTAGGATCAACCGGTATCTGGTTGTATTTATTCAAGGTTACAAGATCTTTTATGAAGCCGGTTGTCGGTATAAGTCCTATCTCTACGAATATTCCGGTTACTTTAAGTTCATGGTCTTGCCCTTCGCTATGATATATCAAAGTGTCTACAAACTTATCTCCTTTGATTTCTTTTATCTCAACATCCTTTATGGCTTTCATGTTTGGATGAGAGAGTACTTTTTCAACAGTGCTTTCATCAGCTTTGAACCTTGGACCTCTGTTTAGCAAGGTTACGGATTTGGCGTAAGAGAGCAGCTGGGCGGCTGTTTCAAATCCGGCATTACCTCCTCCAATAACAGCAAGATCTTGTCCGGCGAAGAGCGGTCCGTCGCATGAGGCGCAGTAGCTTATACCTTTGTTCTCAAACTCTGTGGCTCCGGGTACAGTGAGCTTCTTTCTTACAGAACCGGTAGCAACCAAAACAGTTTTTGCTTTATATGAATTTCCATCTGTCTTCACCTCAAAGACATCATCCGATTTTTCTACAGACTGCACTTTCTCTCCAGTCTTGATATCCACCACATCTTCCGCATAAGCACGCAAATGCTCTTCGAGCATTTTAGAAAAATCTATACCGGAGACTTTCTTTGTTCCTATCCAGTTTTCAATGCCAAAAGATTCAACGCTCTGACCCCCAAATGATTCCGTTATCAGTACTGTCTTGAGCCTTTTTCGGGCAGCATAAACACCCGCTGATACTCCTGCTGGACCGCCGCCGATGATTGCTAAATCGTATAACATGGATAGAAAAATAATTAATTATGAATAAAGAATAACAGAAAGGAATAACTGTTCCTAATCTTAAATATAAATTCAGAAGAAAATTACGCGTGCACAGTAAATTAGTTTTCTTCTGAACTTGTTTGTGTAAGCTACTTAAGCTTTGACCTTCTTAGAAAAGCTGGTACTGCGCCCCAATCATCATCATTTTCTTCGTCCTGAGCAGCTACCTTGCTTTCTGCTGGAGCTTTTTTAACTGATACCGGTTCTTCTTCTACTGGTGTGGGCTTGCTTGAAGAGAAGAGTTTGCTTTTTCCGGACTTTTCTTCATCAGAAGAGGAGTTTTGGAAGAGGGAAGTTGATCTTTTCTGTCCATTTTCTGGGAAGCTCGATGCTATCACTGTGATCTTGACTTCGCCCTTCTTCAGCTTGTCGTCATGAACAGTACCAAAGATGATCTTGGCATTCTGGTCTACAGATTCGGTGATAACCTTGGCTGCATCCTGTATTTCAAACATGGTCAGATCATCACTGCCGGCGATAGAGAAGAGTACACCCTTTGCGCCATTGATCGACAGCTCAAGAAGCGGAGAACTGATAGCCGCCTTGGCAGCTTCTACAGCTCTGTTATCTCCAGAAGCTGAACCGATACCCATGAGAGCTGCTCCGGCGTTTTCCATGACTGATCGAATGTCTGCGAAGTCGATGTTTATGATACCTGGAGTGGTGATCAAGTCTGAAATTCCTTCCACTGCCTCTTTAAGGATGTTGTCGCAGATGGCGAAAGCATTTTTAGCAGTGATGTCTTTGTCTACAGTTTGAAGAAGTCTGTCGTTAGGGATAACTATAAGAGCGTCTACTACCTGCTTGAGTTCATCAATGCCTTGCTCGGCAAGTTTCATTCTCTGAGCTCCTTCGAAGAAGAAAGGCTTTGTGACCACAGCGACTGTCAGGATGCCGCTTTCCTTTGCTGTCTTGGCTATGATAGGGGCTGCACCTGTACCTGTACCTCCTCCCATACCTCCGGCGATGAAGACCATGTCTGCACCCTTAATAGCTTCCTGGACTTCTTCTTTAGTTTCTTCGACGGCTCTTCTTCCTGCATCAGGATTCATACCGGTGCCGAGTCCGCGGGTAAGGTTCTTTCCTATGTGGATTTTCTTCTTGGCTAGAGAGTGATGCAAGTCTTGAGCGTCAGTGTTCACGGCAATAAAATCAACCCCTTTAACTTTGGAGTTAATCATATGATTGACCGTATTCTTGCCTGAGCCTCCGACTCCTATGACTTTAATGCGAGCAAATGATTCTACTTCTGGTTTAACCTGTGGCATGATTTTTTGTCTTTAGATGTGCGCCTATATTACCAGACGAAAATTAAAATGAAAGTGGTTGACTTTAGGTGGTGATTGTGTTCGTAAAAAGATGTATTTTTTTAATCGCAAGGCAAAGGGAATATCTCTCTCTTTCTGACTATGGCAAAAATTGGGAAACCCAGTCTGATATGAATCGCAGTATGACTTTCAGGCCGCGACCGCCGCGTTCCTTCAGGAACGCGGCTCCTCTTGTGCCTACCAAAGATTGCTCGTCATCAGCGTTGAATCCCAAGATGGCTAAACCGTAAGCTACTGACCATACTGAATCTTTAATATCGCCATCCTCTATTTCTCCGAAGTGGATCTCGCCAACTTTGGAAGGAAGTTTAAGAGAGGTTTCAGCAAAATCTTTGATGCTGCCTATGCCCGATCCGCCGCCGGTGATTATCACTCCCGCTGGCAATAGGGCATTTCTGCCGATCTTCTTAAGATGTGCTTCTATCAGCTCGAACATGTCGGAGAGGCGGGCTGAAATTATTTCTTCGAGCTTCTTTCTTGAGTAAGAAGCTCGGCTCATGTTTCCGAGCTTAATAGACTCTGCTTCTTCAAGCGGGATTTTAAGTCCTAAAGCTATGTCATTGGTAATATCAGTCGAGCCAATAGGGAAAACTTCAAGGGATATGGGTGTACCGTTTTCAAAGACTACTATAGACAAGGTTTCAGCACCTATGTTTGCAAGAAGGCAGCCGGCATTCTTTTGTTTTTTGGAAAGAGTTACAAAGCTTGCTGCGATAGGAGAGGCAACAACGTCTATGACCTCAATGCCTGCTTCTTCTATGGCTTTGATGTGGTCGTCGAGATGATGTTCAAGGCATGTTACAAAAAGGACTTTGACTTCAAGCTTCTGGGCTTTAAGTCCTTCCACTCTGCCCCAGACAACCTTGCCGTCTATTTTCCATTCAATCGGTATGATATTTATGATTCGCCTATTTATTATGACACTGTGAGGTATGGCTTCTTCAGCTGCTGTCAGAGCAAGCTGCAGGTCTCTTTCGGTAACTTCCATATCTGCTTTAGATATAGCCACGGAACCTACGGAAGAGATACCGCTTAGCCCTATTCCTCCGACTGAAATAAAAGCCCTTTTAACCTTTACATCGCTTTCTTTTTCAACTTGATTAACAGCCGCCTTCACGCTTCTAGCTACTTCTCCTTGATTTACAATATACCCGTGATGAAGGCCTTTTGATTCCGATATGCCAGTGCCTATTATTTTAGGCATAAATCTTCCGCGCTTATTGTCAGCAACTTCCTCGGCGATTACCGCTTTTATTTGGAATGTTCCAATATCTATACCTGTTGCTATGTGCCTTGCCATAAAAATAACCGACAACAGCTCACGACCTACATCAACCTGGCCCCAGTTGTCGGTTATGGGTTACAGGTTATCAGTTAGAGAATAAATTTTTTAAGAAATTTATTCTCTGCTTTCTCCATTGTATCCCCGTGCTCCATTCCTTTCAAATGCAAAAGCCCGTGTATAAACAGCCTTAATACAAACTGATTAAAAGTTTCTCCAAATTTTTTATGTTCTCGCCTTGCTTGTCTTACATCAATGAAAATTTCTCCTGAGTCTTTTGAAAGAGGAAAAGAGAGTACATTTGCTGGCTTGTCTCTGCCTCTTCTTTCTTTGTTGAGCTTTCGTGAAAGGGAGCTTCCTACAAATACCAAAGAAAGTTCGTAATTTTTGCCAAGTATTGCTTGCTTGATGCCATGATATGGAATACCCCGCAAAGGGCGGGGAATGGCTTTAACAGTATGATTGATGCTGAAGTCCTCTTTTTCCAATTTAGCGTCTTCGCCTTGAGAATTTTGTATCGCTGATCTTACCGAGTTTTATAAGCTCCGTGATCTCTTCTTTTTTCTGAAGCTTTTTGAGTTTTTTGGCCTTGTTTACGTTTTCTGACTTTTTCCTGTCGCTGTATCTTTTGGACCTGACTTTAGGCAAAATGCCGGAGCCTTGAACGCGCTTGGTGAAGCGTCTAAGAACCCCGAGATTGTTCTCGCTTGGGCCGCGTGTTACTTCTACGTTTACTGTAGGTATCATGAGGAGATAATTTAACACAGGATAAGAGCAAAGACAAGAGCTTTCTTAGCACGCTAAATAACGCAGTGCAAAAAATACCAAAAGCCCAGTAAGTTTTCGTGCCTTGCGGAGCGCGTCGGCGCGAGCAGAGCAGAATTTTCAGCAGAAAATTACGCGTGCTAAGAAAACTTACTGGGCTTTTTACATGCCTTGCTTTCAGCTTAGATTGATATTGTCTTTAAAAACTGCGGGAGAGCCGACACTGGCACGGTTTCCTGGGCGCGAGTGCTTACATTGCGCACTATCACAGAATTTTCCAAAGCTTCTTTCCGTCCGATAATTATAAGGTATGGGACTTGAAGTTTTTCAGCTGCCGCAAATTGTGAAGTAATCTTATCTTTTCCGAGCATGTGGTGCACGCTTATGCGCTCTTTGCGCAGAAGTTCTATGATAGAAAAGCTTCTCATCTTAGCTTCTTTGCCTAATTGAACAAGGTAGAATTTTGATCTTGGCAGAGACTTATAAGTTCTGGAGTTTGCAGATGTGCTTTTCGGCTTGTCTTTGACTCTGTCGGGGAAAATGTTGATGCCAAAGAATGGAAGCTCTTTCTTTAAGCCGAGCTTTTTGGAGAGTTTGGAATAGCAATATCCTACGGCCAGTGCTTCGTTATTTTCCTGCTCGTTGCTTCTTATGGCGAAAATGGTATTCGAGCAAAAATTCTTATTGCCGACCAAGTGCGGAGCAAGTTGAAAATCTATACCGAGGGCTTCTACATACTCTAAGACTTCCTTGAAATAAGATCGGCTTTGCGCCGACAAGAATGATATCGAGCTTGGGATGTTTTGTCTTACTTCTTCAAGTTCTGGACTTTGGATATGTATAAGATTAAAAATATCTTTTTTCAGCTCGTTCTTTATCTCTGCTGATAAGAGAAACTGAGATTTGCGGATAAAGTTCTGCAGCTCTCGTTCATAGCTGGCTATGGATTCTTTGTCGCCAATGCAGTTTATATCTATGATCAAATCTTTGTAACCATGGTCAGACAATATTGAAAGTCCTGTACGCAAGAGAACGGCTTCGGCGACTCCGGGCGTAAATTCAACAAGTTCAAGAGAGTATCTTCTAGCTCCTCTTCCCGGACTTGGAATTCTATAAGCTAGAGCTCTTGGAGAGGATTCTTCTTGAGAATTATTTTCTAAGTAGCTGCGGATGAAAGCCGCCTTTTCTGCCGCTCTGTAAAAAGGATGATCAGGATAATCTTTGGCAATATCAAGGTCTCTGTCTGTTATCTGCGGATTGTGTATAGGCATGAATCCGTAATGGGCTGCAGTCAAGAGCGTTTTATCGAATTCTTTTAGTTGCCAGTGCGGCTTAGTTTCTATTTGACCCATTAGTTTGTTTCGGTTGCGTTAGATGCTTCTATGTTTCTCTCACTTACATTTCCGGGCAGGATAGAGGGAGGGAAGAATCTTATAAATGGCCTGCCAACTATGTTTTCATCCGGTACAGGTCCCCATATTCTTGAGTCAGCGCTGCCAGCTCTGTTATCGCCGAGGACAAAGTATTGCTCTTCAGACAGGGTATAGTTGCCATTGTCTCCGCTTTTAAATTCCACATAAGGTTCATTGAGTTCGAATCCTTCAGGATTATCAGCATTAATTATGCTTACTTTGCCGTTTCGTATAGAAACTGTTTCTCCCGGCAGGCCGATAACGCGCTTTATGAAATACTTGTTTGGGTCGCGTGGATATTTGAATATCAGAATTGAACCGCGGTCAGGGCCTTTAAAGTGATATGAAAGCTCATCTACGATCAAGTATTCTCCAGTCTCGAATGTGGGACTCATAGAGATACCGTCAACTATGAATGGCTGGGCAATAAATAGTCTGAATGGAAATACTATCACTACCGCAAGAATGACCAGCTTAAAGATTTCTTTCCAAAAATCTTTTGGTTTGTTTTCTGAGTTAGTGATTGGAGAATTTTCTTCCATACTTTCAGTGCATTGTATTATTTAAGAGCGTTTGACACAATAGGTTCATGTATATCATCGTTGGTTTAGGCAACCCGGAAAAGGAATATGGAGGTACTCGGCATAATGCTGGAGCTATGGCAGCGGATTTTCTTTCAGAAAGAGTAGAGGGTGTGAAAGTTTTAAAGATAAAAAGCTATATGAACAGGTCCGGCGAGGCCATAGCCAAGTCTTTGAAGGATAATGATGATGTCGAGAAGCTCGTAGTTATCCATGATGACTTGGATTTGCCTTTAGGCTCCATGAAAATTTCCGTTGGCAGGAGTTCTGGCGGCCACAGAGGGGTGGAGTCTATTATAAAGACGCTTGGAACGAAGGATTTTATCCGTATTCGCATAGGCATAGCCCCTGTAAATATTTTTGGAAGAATGAAAAAAATAAGGAGCGGCGAAGAAGTGGATAAATTTGTGCTTGGACAATTTAAAAAGAATGAAAGAAATATATTAGAGGGTGTTTTTGAAAGGGTGGCCGGAGCAGTTGAAGTTTTAAAGAAAGACGGCCTTGCAGCCGCCATGACAGAGTTTAATAGATAAGACAAACCCCACGGGTCCTTACGGAGCCGTGGGGTCTTTTGTCATGTTCGCATCACGCCCGATGCTTGACTGTTGCTGCGCACGCCGTCTCAACGCACTCAGCAATGATAACGAGCTCCTCTGGGGTGAACTTCTCCTGGAGCTTGGCTTCCACACGTTTGCAGAAACCGAGCTGGATCTCGTACTCCTCCTCTCCGCGCTCGGCAAGAATGCATGAGACACATCCCTTGGAGGCAGTCTCCACGATAACGAGGCGAATGCCGCCCGATGGGATGTCGGTCTTGAGTCCGAGGATGTTCTCCATGCGGCATACGACCACAAGAGCAACCTGCTCGAGTTCATCGACGGTGAAGTGATACCAGTCTCGATACTTCCTGAGTTTGCCTTTCTCCTTGAGGTGAAGGATAAGGGCGAGGATGAGTGCGTGGGGTCGGTCCACCTGAATCTCGGGAGCGAGAGATGGGGTAGTGCGTGGCTTCCTCGGGGCGAGTTGTTGCATGGTGCAGACTCTCCGGACTGAAGGTTGGAAAGGGGCGTGATGGAAACGTACGGTCTTCCGTCAAATATAGTGTCATGAAAAAAAGGTTAGTGCAAGCACGACAATGTGAAAACCCGCGCCAGCTAATGCTGGCGCGGGTTTTCATTCTTACTGAGGTGTCAATTACTTCTCTTCCTTTTCTATGTATGAGAGTGCCATCTTCTGCTCCTTAGGGTCGAAGAGGGTAATCTTGAATGGATAAGACTTGCCCATCTCAAGCTTTTCGCGAAGTTTCTCTTCTGATCCGAACTCAGAGATGTGAACTAAGCCAGCCACGCCTTCTTCAATTGAAGCGAGCGCCCCATGCTTGTTGTATTTGATGATTACACCTTCTACCACATCACCCTTCTTGTATTTCTTGTCAGCGTCTTTCCAAGGATTATCCTTGAGAGCTTTGATGGAGAGAGATATCTTGTCGTCCTTGATCTCGATTATCTTGACCTTCACCTTCTCGCCGATCTTGAACATAGCTTTAGGGTTTTCTACCAAACCCCAATCTATTTCAGAGATATGAACCAGTCCTTCAAGGCCTTCCTCGAGCTTTACGAAGATTCCGAAGTCTACAAGGCCTGTGACTTCGCCAACAAGCTCGTCGCCAAGAGAGTACTTAGCTAGTATGTCTTCTTTGTCGATAGCCTCCGGGCTCTTTTCAGAGAAGATAAGTTTTCCTTCTTTTGGATTGGCTCCGATAATTGTTACGGTCAGTTTCTCTCCCACAAGCTTTCTAAGCTCATCGAGGATTTTATCCTTATCACCGTCGGTAACTCTAGGATAATGTTCAGGCTTAAGCTGTGATGCAGGGAGGAATCCGGTCAATCCTTGCCAGTTGATTATAAGTCCGCCTTTGTTGGCGTCAGTAACTGGAAGTTCGTAAACGCGGTTTTCTCGGATGGATTCTTCAGCTTCACTCCAGATGATAGCTTGGCGAGCTTCCTTGAGTGAGATCTCGGTGTAACCTTCCTTGCCGCCGATGCCAACTACTTTACCGGCAACTGTATCGCCGATGTTTATCTTCCTTATGATGTCGCGGGCATTTTGAAACTCTCGGCCGTAAATTATACCTGTACCGAAAGGAGGCAGGTCTATGTATACCGCGCCTTTGTCTATAGATATGACAGGACCTTCAACCAGCTCTTCGACTTGCGGAGGGGTAGGTATCTCCTTAGCAAGCTGACCCATGAGGGTATTATCCTCAGGCTCTTCCTTCTTAGTTTTCTTTACAGGAGCTTTCTTAGGCTCTGATTTTTCTTCTACTGCTACTGCTGCGGAAGATTCCTCAGCAGATTCTTCGTCTTTTTTCTTTCTTCCAAATAACATTATATAGATGCCGCATCCGGTCCTAAGGGTTCATCAGTAGTTGCCAGACCTCTTAGGGATAACGTAATGCGGGGACTAATAAAGAACAGGATAAAATTACCAGAAAAAGAGAGAATAGGCAACCTGTGAGCCGCTCATCCGCACGCCTTCCTAAACTGGCTAAACCACAGCATTTATGTTAAAATTGGCCAATGATAATCAGCTATAACGGCGTGCAATCTTTCAAGATTTCGCATGGAGACTTGGTGATTGCCGTTAATCCAGTATCGAAAGATTCGTCTGCCAAATCGACCAAATTCGGCGCAGATATAACTCTAGTTACTACCAATCATCCGGATTTTAACGGCGTAGAACAGACTTCCAGGGGCGACAAAGAATCTTTCTTAATAACCGGCCCAGGCGAGTATGAAGTCAAAGATGTCTTCATAAGAGGCTTCCTCTCAGAAAGCGCCTATGACGGTGCCAAGCTCAATACTATTTATCTTGTGTCCTTTGAAGGTATGAATCTCTGCTTCTTGGGTGCTCTTTCAAATCCCGCGCTCTCAAGCGATACCCTAGAAGTGTTGGAGAATTTGGATATCATCATAACTCCTATAGGCGGCCAAGGGGTACTCTCTCCGTCCGAAGCATATAAATTGGCAGTTTCTTTGGAGCCCTCGATCATTATTCCGATGCAGTATAATGGAGATACATTAAAGCAGTTCCTTAAAGAAGGCGGCGAAGAAAAGGCCGAGGCGCAGGATAAGCTGGTTCTTAAGAAGAAAGATCTCGAAGGCAAGAGCGGAGAAATAGTTGTTTTGAAAGAAGAGTAATAAAGCTAAATTAAATGAGGCAGTATATATCTACACTTCATAAAAAACCGGATCACATAAAGAGGCGATTTGCCTTCTTAGTTTCTGCATCATTCACACTCTCTATTTTCACTATATGGTCGCTGGTGAATTTTGGCTTGCCAAGCAAGAGTGAAATTGCAGCTAAAAAGAATAACTCTTCCGAAGAATCTCTGCTAGGCGGTATGGCTCTGGCCCTTAAGGCAATAAGTGGCACTTTAAATGAAACCAAGCAGGGCCTGGAGCAAGTCGATACAAGCGAGAGAGACGGAAATATGGTAAAAAAAGTTTCTGATATGGATATATATGGCAGATAAAGAAGATAAAAACATAAATACCGAAGAAGTTGTAGACGGCAACGTTGTGTCTCGTCCTATAGTTGCTGAAATGAAGGAATCCTTCATTGACTATGCCATGTCGGTTATAACCGAGAGAGCTTTGCCGGACATACGAGATGGCCTTAAGCCTGTGCATAGGCGTATTTTGTATGCCATGCATGAGTCTGGCCTTACCTCTTCGGCTAGAACAAGAAAGTCCGCTACGGTGGTTGGAGACGTTATAGGTAAGTATCATCCGCATGGAGATGCTGCAGTGTATGAGGCTATGGTTAAGCTGGCTCAAGATTTTGCCACTCGCTATCCGTTGGTTATCGGCCAAGGTAACTTCGGCTCGATTGACGGCGACGGGGCCGCCGCTTACAGATATACGGAAGCCAAGATGAGCCGCATTGCCGGCGAAATGCTTAGAGATATAGAGAAGGATACTGTAGACTTCCGTCCAAATTATGATGGTACAAAGAAAGAACCTTCAGTTCTGCCTGCTTATGCACCGAACCTACTTTTGAATGGAACTTTGGGTATCGCTGTCGGAATGGCAACCAACATACCGCCGCACAATCTCTCTGAGGTGGTGGATGCAACCATAAAATTAGCTGATAACCCTAATGCGACAACCGAGGATCTCTTGGAGTTCGTCAAAGGTCCGGATTTTCCTACAGGCGGAATTATTTTCAATGAGAAAGACATTCATCATGCTTACGCAACAGGCCGCGGCGGAGTAGTTACCCGCGGAGTAGCAGATATAGTCGAGAATAAGGCCGGCAATTTTCAAATTATTATTTCCGCTATTCCTTTCAGGGTTAACAAGTCTGCGCTCATAGAAAAGATCGCGGAGTTGGTAAGAGACAAGAGGATAGAAGGTGTCAAAGGCTTGAGAGACGAGTCTACAAAGGATATTCGCATCGTTATAGACCTTAAGACAGGCAGTTTTCCGCAAAAAGTTCTCAACGCTCTATACAAGCACACTCAGCTTGAGGAGACATTCCACTTCAACCTTGTAGCTCTAGTCGATGGTGTACCTCAGACCTTGTCGCTCAAGGCGATGCTTCAGGAATTCCTCAAGCATAGGGACGAAGTAGTTAAGAGGAGGACGGCTTTTGACCTTGCAAAAGCAGAAGATAGAGAGCATATACTCCTTGGTTTAAACAAGGCTCTCGACCACATAGAAGAAGTAATCAAGCTTATTCGCGCTTCTAAGACTGTTGATGATGCAAGAGCCGGTTTGATGAAGAAATTTAAATTCTCAGAGAGGCAGGCCAACGCCATTTTGGATATGAGGCTGCAGAAGCTCGCTGGTCTTGAGAGAAAGAAGATAGAAGACGAACTCAAAGAAGTGCAGGCTTTCATCAAGGAAATGAGAGAACTCCTGGCTTCTCCTAAGAAGATTTTGGCTGTTATCAAGAAAGAATTGGAAGAGCTCAAGGAAAAGTACGGCGATCCGCGACTGACCAAGGTTATAAAGGGCGGGGTTAAGGCTCTATCTGCAGAAGATTTGATACCAGAAGAAGAAAATGCGCTGGTTCTAACATCCGGCGGGTACATAAAGCGCACTAATCCGGCTGAGTACAAAAAGCAGAAGCGCGGAGGCATCGGTGTCGTAGATCTCAATACAAAGGAAGAAGATTTCGTAACCAACTTCCTGACAGCAAGCACTCACTCGGATCTTTTATTCTTTACCGACAAAGGCAAGTGCTATCAGATAAAAATGTATGACATACCTGAAGGCAAGCGGGCTACCAAGGGTAAATCTATTATGAATTTCATTAATCTTTCGGATGATGAAAAAGTTACTTCTATTCTGCCGATGCCGAAGGATATCAAAAAAACAGAAAGCTCTCTGGTGTTAGTTACAAAAAACGGAGTTATTAAAAGAGTGGCTACTAAGAGTTTCCACGATGTTCGCTCTTCGGGCATTATTGCCATAAAGCTTGCGGACGGCGACAGACTAGTATCTGCGGATATCTCAGAGAAAGGGGATGACATTTCCATAGTTACCAAGAAAGGCCAGTCTATAAGATTCAAAGAATCTTCCGTACGCGAAATGGGTAGGAGCGCTGGCGGAGTGAAGGCTATCAAATTGGATAAGGCAGACGAAGTAAAAGGAGCCCATGTTGTAAAGAAAGACTGGAAGAATGCCAATCTCTTGGTCATTTCCGCCAATGGTTACGGCAAGCGTACGCCGCTTACTGAATACAAGGTGCAAGGCAGGGGAGGATCAGGCATTTTGACTTCGAAGGTTACCGCCAAGACCGGCGAAGTTATTTCATCTCAAATAGTTACGGACCAGGAAGAGGTTATCGCTATTTCCAAAAAGAGCCAGGTTGTAAGAGTTGATATAAATGAGATACCAATTCTCGGCCGCTCGACGCAGGGTGTTAGGATAATGAAACTCCGCGAAGGAGACAGCATCGCTTCGTTGATTTGTTTGTAAAAGTATAAAAAACTTACTGGGCTTTTTGTTATTTTTTATTTCCAGCTTTTTATAAGTTTGCTATATAATGTTTATATGTTCTTATCCCCTAAAGATGATGTTCTTGAGTTCGGCTTTATGCCCGGGCAGACTGTTGTTGATATGGGTGCAGGCTCGGGGCATTACACATTGGCTCTCGGACGAATACTTGGCTCAAACAGCAGTATCATAGCTGTTGATATACAGGAAGATCCTTTGGTTCGGCTTAAGCGAGAGGCCCAAGAGAAAGGTTTAAATAATATAGAAGTGATTTGCGGAGACATCGAGAAGTTTTCCGGCACCTCTCTATCACCATCCATAGCCGACGGAGTGCTTATATCAAATACTCTTTTTCAACTTGAGGACAAAGCTGCTGCTGTATCGGAGATAGATAGGATTTTGAAAAAGAAAGGCCGGGTAGCTATTGTAGAATGGGTAGATAAGTTGGAAAGAGAGGAAGTCAGAAAACTTTTTGAAGAAAAAGGCTTCTCATTCGAGCGGGGATTCGATGCTGGTGATCATCACTACATTTTAATTTTCAAAAAATAGTTATAATGAATTAAATGTCGAAATTTCAGATCATTCTACTTGTCATTTTTGGTGCTTTCATAGTCATAGCTGTGATGGTCTTCTCTTTTTCCCGTAACTCTGGTTCCACCAGTGCTAATGTAACAGTTTGGGGAGATATATCTTCATACGATTGGCATAAGATGGAGTTGGCTTCAGACCTCGGTAATAACAAGACGGTTTCTATAGATTATGTACAAAAAGATCCTGATACGATTATGGACGAATTTACCGAGGCTCTTGCCAAAGGACGGGCTCCTGATCTTGTCATTCTTCCTCTTGAAGATATGTGGAGCCACAAAGATTTGTTCATCCCAATACCTTATGAAAATGTCAGTCAAAGGGATTTCCAAGAAGCGTTTATAGAAGAAGGGGAGCAGTTTATGGCTCCGGAGGGAATTTATGCTCTACCTCTGTCTGTGGACCCTTTGGTGCTCTACTACAACAGGGACATGCTCTCGAGCGCCGGTATTGCCAAGCCTATTCAATATTGGGATGAGATTTATTCAGCTTCCTCTGCCCTTACGAAGAGAGACGGAGCCGGCAACATAGTTAAATCTGCTATAGCGCTTGGCGAGGCTGCAAACATTGCTCATTACAAGGATATTCTTTCTTTGTTAATGATTCAGGCTGGTACGCCTATTACCGCGAGGGATGCTCAAGACCCAAGCAAGCTGAAAGCCCAGCTTACAGAGAGATTTAGCTTACCTGCAGTTCCGACAGAGGCAGCGCTCGACTTTTATACCCAGTTTGCCAATCCAACAAGAGTATATTACAGCTGGAACCGCTCTCTCTTGCCGGCTCAAACTCATTTCACATCCGGCGATTCCGCTTACTATGTCGGGTATGCTTCCGAGCTTAGGATACTGAAAGCCAAGAATCCTACTTTGAATATTGGAGTGACTTCTATACCGCAATCTAGGGTTTCTGAAACAAATATTACTTTAGGAAATATCAAAGGCATTGCTGTATCGCGTGGTACTTCAAATCCGGGCGCCGCGCTCTCGGCTGCTCTGCTTATAATTTCGCAGGCTCCGGCAAAGGCGCTTGCAGATAGTACGCTGGTGCCGCCGGCGCGGCGCGACCTACTTTCTCAAAGACAATCTGATCCTGTACTTTCAGTATTCTATAGCGCAGCTATTCAATCCAAAGGCTGGATAGATCCTAATCCCGAAGCTACGAAGTCAATTTTTAGAGAAATGATAGAGTCGGTCACAAGCGGACGGGCAAGGGTGACAGAAGCAGTCAGAGAAGCTGATGACAGGATGAATGCACTAATGAATTAAAATGAAAGTTCTAGCCCACATTGCTGCTTCCGTCATGATCTTGTCAGTCTTTCTTGTTCCAAGAGTCACTCATGCCCAACTGCCGAGTTTGATAGTTTGCAACGGTCCGGATTGCGGCTTTGATGACCTTGTTCAGCTTGGTATCAATTTGATCAAATTCATGATCATTATCTCGACATTTTTCGCTACGGCGGTATTCACTTGGGTGGGGTTCAAACTCCTGACCTCCGGCGGTAATCCCGGTGCTCTGGAGGATGCCAAGAAGACCGGCCTAATGGTGCTGAAGGGCTATCTGTGGATACTGGGCGCATGGCTTCTGGTTTACACTATAGAGAAGGTGCTCCTCAGTGATGATTATTCGTCTCTCTTAGGAAGTCCAAAGTAATAAATAAAATGAGTAAAAAGCTTTTAGCACCAATTTTGTTTCTTGTAATGTTTATTGGATTAGGAATTATGCCTGTTAATGCAGCTGATCCAGACTGCCCAGGTGATATTTCTTCCAGGCCATGTGCTGAAGACCAAGATATAAAAGTAACAATCCCTAATCCATTCAGCGGAGGTGATTCTCTGTTCGAGCTCCTACAAACTGTTATAAATAAAATCATTCTTCCTATCGGCGGGATTCTGGCAGTTCTCGCTTTCATATATTCCGGTTTTTTGTATGTTACGGCGCAGGGTAATCCAAACAAGATCAGTAAGGCTAATACATCTCTATTGTTCACGGCCATAGGTACGGCCGTGCTCCTCGGCGCTTGGGTCATTTCAGACGTTATCTGCGGAACTATTAATCAGCTAGGCGGCCCGTCATGTCTGGGTTAATTTATTAAAATTATATGACTTCCCCAAGTAATTTCAGAGAGCTGATCGGCTTGTTTATAGATTTAATAAACCCTCTTTTGATACTTTTTGCCGGTCTTTCTCTGCTGGCGTTCTTCTGGGGTTTGGCAAAGTTTATATTGAGGGTTGGCGGAGATGCCAAAGAAATAGTTCAAGGAAAGGAATTAATGAAATGGGGTTTAGTCGCTCTTTTTGTGATGGTTTCCTTTCTTGGAATCATAAATTTCTTTTATCTTGATTTGGGCTTTAATCATTTTATGAGATTCGGCATTCCGTTCCTGCCGGAATAGGAGTTTTCACTATAAAAATGCAAGAACTAATAAAATCATCAATAGGTTTAGTTTCCGATGCTGTTCTTGTCGTGGCAGGCTTCGCCCTTCTCGCTTTTTTATGGGGAATGGCAAAGTCTGTATTTAAAGTAGGCGGCAGTGAGAGTGCGGTTGAAGAAGGCCGGAGGACAATGGTCTGGGGACTCATAGCTCTCTTTGTAATGATCTCAGTCTGGGGAATAATAAGTCTGTTTCAACGTGATTTAGATTTGACGCAAGGCTCCATAATCCTGCCAGGAGAGCACGTGCTTAGAGAACCTACTCCTGAGGTTAGAGAGTAAGAGTCTGCTTTCCCTTTGCCTAATCCATACCCTATGATGCCAGGCATCCAGGATCCCGGATCTGGGTTCCCTGACAGCAACGCCTAGTCGGGGGATAAAGTTTGTTGTATTTTGATTCTCTTGCCGTATCATAAAGCTATACCGCAAGGTGATTAGAACTAACTTACTTGTTAAATGAAAAAGTTTATTATTATTCCTGTTTTAGCTCTTCTTCCTGCTTTCGCTCATGCGCAGACCCTTACTAATCTGCGAACCCTGCTTAGTTCCATAGGCGATTTGGTGAGGATGGCAATGCCTATCGTGGTAGGTCTTGCACTGCTGGCATTCTTCTGGGGTTTGGCAAAATTTATCTTCGCGCAAGGCAACGAAGACAAGAGTGAGGACGGCAAGAGGATCATGATATGGGGTCTTGTAGCATTCTTCGTGATGGTTTCCGTATGGGGGCTTGTAGGATTCATCGGAGATGCACTTGATATTGAAAGTGGCGGCAACGCAGATATTCCTACAGTTCCAGGGCTTTAATCCTTACTAATGTCTATAGAGACTCTTCTAGGTAGGATAAATCACTACATTCTCAATCCGATAATCCTGCTTCTGTTCGCCATAGCATTTCTGGTGTTCTTCTGGGGCATATTCCGATTTATAAGCACAGAGACATCCAATGATGCCAGAGAGAATGCCAAGAATAGGATATTCTACGGATTGATAGGTATGTTTGTGATGTTTTCTGCTTACGGCTTGATCAATTTGATCCTCGGAACGTTCGGCATTGACGGTCCCGACTACTTAGGGTTCTAAATTCAGAAAGTCAGATAGAAAAAAGGCGCCCGTGACCTCTCGGTCAGGGCGCCTTTGCGCTTTCATTTTGGTTGAAGCGAAATCATTGCTATCATTGAATCAACCTTCTCTCCCTCCATGAGCTTGAGACGAAAGGCGAGAATTGTGGGTGCGTATTTCCTGGTCTTCTGACCAGCAGGCAAGAGAATGGTTGTATCTCCGTATTCAACGGTTGTAGCAACCATTACATATCCTACCGGAGCTCGCCTCTGGATCGTATAGTCGCATCCCGCCGGCCTCTCCACAGTCTCTCCCAATTCCTTCCTAACAATATAATTGAAAGAAGAAGGACAGGCGTGGCCGGTGGAGGATATTACCGGAGCTGTTACTACTGTCGTATCCGGCTTGCTCAGATTAAAGAGAATCATGGCAATCAACGCGAATCCCGCCGCCCACTTCAGAAGCGATACAACCCACCTGTAACTTCCAGGCTTGTATCTGACACTGATGAAAGCTGTTCTTACCAGCCGAAGAAGCCAGATAAGCAGCAAAAGACCAACAATCCCTCCGAAAATCCACCAGACGGATTCCAAAGGAATCCGTCTTACTTCTGCCACTGTATCCCTCGCATTTTCGGACCACCACGCAAGCGCGATGAACAATGCGACTGGAATAATTCCGCGGACGAGTTCGGCGCGACGGACCTTCCTCCAATACCATTTCGTCCGGACTTGTATCTGTTTCCTGACTTTGTCAAGTATATTGGTTGGTCGTTGAGCAAACCTTTGCGAACTTCTGCGCACCTTAACCATGATACGAACTCCGCGTGGATGTAAGGATTTTCTGGTCCGCTTGAAGCGGTTTGTCCAGCCCTTAAGGAGGCGAGTGGTAAGAATCTTTTCGAGTTTCCACCACACTTTACATCGGATTACCATCTTGAATCGGAAGAATTCCAAATTCCACCTCTCTTTGGTGTTCATCTCTTCTTTGATTTTCATCTTTTTCCTCGCAGGTGGAAGATTCGTTATTACTACAAAGAACGTTTATATTTTAATTATATCACATTTTATATACAAAAGTCAAGTACACATGAATAAAGCCGGACGATTCCTCGTCCGGCTCTCTTACCAATACTAATACTACTTCACCCCAATCATTGCAGTCTTATCGGGGGCATAGGTGGTAACTACTCCGTTGTTCTCGTACGCCTCGGCTTCGCGTACTCGCACAGCATTTTCTCCCGCCTCGGCGATTTTAAGGATGACGTTTTTAACTCTGTCTGCGTCACCCTCGTTGCGGAGGATTTGTGCATCGCGGGCACCTTTGGCGGCGGCTACAGCCTGTTCCGCACCAAGTCGCGCTTTAACAATGCCTGCTTCTCCTTCAAGCTCCGCCTTGGTCTTGGCCTCCAGGAGTTTTCTGGTTTCTTCGTCGAAGTCGAAGTCTGGGAGAGCGACCTCTCTGATGTAAATGCCGGTTTCCTTCTCAACTGCTCCGCGAATCCGGTCAAAGGAGTCGATCAAGCCTTTCTTCAGGTTCTCTTTGGCTAGCTTTTGATCTCCTTCGTCAGGCATCAGTTCATCGACATCACCTATGAATTTCTTCGGGTCGATGGCTCCAATCTCATTGATGACATGGTCATTGACCATCATGGTGAGCACAGCGTATGGATCCGCAAACCGTAAGCGCACTTTGACAGGATAATTTTCCTCGAGTGTTAGATTGAGGCGAAGATTAAATTTGATAATTCTCTTCGTCTCAATGTGTTCCTGCAGAATGTCATGCTGTCCGGAAAAATACGGGAACCTACCAATGTAGGTCTTTGACATCATATCGTAACTCTGCTCACCCTTTTTACGGCCCCAGCGAAATTGGCGCACCTCACTGATACGCAAGTATCTGAAGAACCAGATGAAAATGACGCCGAAGAGAGTGAAGAAAAACCCTCTTGGTTCTCGACCCCGGATGTAGTGCCATTCCATGGGGTCAGGATTAGACTTGTTGAGTTTTTTGCCAGGAATGGCATGTATTACGTCAGTGACATCACCACCGTCGTTGTTAACTCCTATTATGTTGCCGTCTTTGTCACGTATGGCAGTGTTGGACTTCTTAACGACAAGTGCGTGTGTATTCGCGGCAACCATGCTCACGAATGTAGGATTCTCTCGACTTCCTAGCCACCGCAGGAATATTCCAAGACTCAGGAATACCACTGTAGCGAAAATTAATCCGAACATAAGGAGTCTCCTGCGGCTTTGCCGCATTTGGGTTTGAAGTAGTGCTGTAAACGTTCAGCAGTCTGATGAAAATAATATCATAAATTCATGAAAAATCAATAGGATGAGGCGGATTTTCGAGTGCTATTATTAAATAAATTATTAATTAAAAATTTCTTATGGAAACTTTATTTCTCATTGGAAGAATTCTCCTTGGAGGCTTTTTCCTTAAAAATGCTTATAACCATCTATTCAATACTAAAAACTTGGCTGCTTATGCCCAGATGAAGAAAGTGCCCATGGCTACTCTTGCAGTTATTGTTTCCGGTCTGTTGCTGCTTTTCGGTGGATTAAGCGTTATAACAGGTATACAAGTTCAGGCTGGGGTGGCAGCACTTGTGCTGTTCCTTGTACCGATAACTTTCACGATGCATGCATACTGGAAAGAAGAGGGTCAGGAGAAAATGCATGATGACATTCAGTTCTGGAAAAATATAGCGATTCTTGGTGCCGTGCTCACACTCCTTGCTATTCCAACTCCTTGGCCGCTGTCGCTCTAGGGATACGGGGCTTGCATTTTTCTAGCTCAAGAGTAGATTGGAAATATGCGTACAAGCGCAAAGCACTACACATTTAAGTTTCTGGGCCTGATTAAGGCTTTTTCCGCTGTCATTTATGGACATAGCCGGAAGTTAGTGTAGAGTAAGCACTTAAGAAATCTACCTAAAACCTCCGGCCAAGAGCCGGAGGTTTTAGTTTTCTATAGACGCATGTTGTTCTTTCCCACTCATCCTACCGCAGAGGAGTAAAACATGTTCCATCGTAAGAAGCATGAGCACTCGCCGGTGACCATCGAAGAGTTAGTAGAGCTCTCAAAGGATGGCTCTGCCAAACCGGTGCACGGCCTCTCGCTATGGCTTAAGGTCAGTGGCGAGTCGATTCTGTACATTTTCGACAAGGAGACGCTCACACCTATGACGCGCGACAACTTCATCGAATTACAGGCTCGCCGTGCCCGCGCTAGAGCTTGCAGATATCCAAATGGACGCAGGAAGCCGCGGCTCAGGCGGCATAGCTTTGCTTGAATCTCTGCTGTCTCGATGAGTGAAAACCCCGCCTTAAGAAAGGTGGGGTTTTACTTTTGAAAGCATGGTCACTTGCAAACGTTTTATTTGCAGGCAATGACTACAGTATGGAAACTGGAGAGAGCTAAAGAATATCCCAAACTTGAAGGCAATATAGAGGCTGATGTTGTCATAATAGGTGGAGGTTTGGCGGGTGTTTGGTGTGCTTATCTGCTCTCTAAGGAAGGTAAGAGAGTTGTGCTTATTGAAAAGGATAGGCTGGGTCAAGGCAAGACTGAATACACTACTGCTTTTATTACTTATGTTGTAGACACTTCTCTTTCAGAACTCACTCGTATTTTTGGAGATACTGTTGCCATGTCTGTATGGAGCTCAGGAATGGACGCTATAGATCTTATAGAGGAGATAGTACAAAAAGAAAAAATAGAATGTGATTTTGTTCGAACGCCTTTGTATATTTATGCCCGATCCGGAAGAGAATATGACAGCCTTTTCCAAGAACATTTGCTGGCGGAAAAATTCGGTTTTGATACGACTCTTAAGAAAAAGGCTGAACTTGGATTTGAGCATCAGGGTGTTCTAGAAGTGCCGGAGCAGGCTAAGTATCATCCGATCAAATTCCTGCAAGGGCTGGCCGAGGCAGCGCAAAAACAAGGTGCAAAGATTTTCGAAGAAACGGAAGCAGTGGAAATTGTGGGTAATGCGCCGGTGGCAACTTTGACTTCCGATGGCTCCATTATTACCGCAAATTCAGTAGTGATAGCCACTTATGATCCTTTCAATAATCCAGCGGCAACAAGGTTAAAAAAGGGGATGTATATAAGCTATGTTTGCGAGTTTGAGATTTCTCCTAACTCTTTAAAGAGCGGGTTATATCTTGATATGGCTAATCCTTATCATTATGTCAGGGTCGATGAGAGAGGAGGTGCTTGGCGCATGATTGTAGGCGGAGAGGACCACAGAAGCGTTTTTAAAGTTCCGGATGAAAAGAATTTTGATGCTCTTAGGGATTATGTCAGATACACTTTTCCGTGGCTTGGATCTAAAGAGGTCAGGAAATGGAAAGGGGGAATACTTGAGCCGTCAGACGGTTTGCCGCTTATAGGCAGAGTTGCGCCAAATAAATTTACAGCTACCGCTTTCTCGGGTAACGGCATGACGTATGCGGCAATTTCCGGCCTTATCATTACAGATCTTATTCTTGGTAGGAAAAATCCTTATACAAAAATTTATAATCCTGAGCGGCATCTCTTAAGCAAGGCGCTTTTATTTAAAGCTCGAGATTATGCCGGAGAATTCTTCGGCGGAGCAGTTAAAAATATATTCAAGTAAACTTGATTTATTTATCTGGTTTTTAGGATGCTTGAGGCTGAGGCTCGGTGCCAATCATTGGATTATTTTTGTCGCTTGGCGCAAGGGGAACGGTTTCTTTGATCGGAACATTTTTGATTATCTCCATGATGTAGTCGTGGTTGTCTGTTACTTGGAAGAGTGACAGTTCTTTTTCATCTATGGTGCCTCTTGTTACCATCTGTTCTTTCATCAATTCTATGACTCCTTGCCAGTAGTCCGTACCAACGCAGATCAAAGGAACACTTTTGATTTTTCTGGTTTGGATAAGAGTCAGAAGTTCGAAGAATTCATCTTGAGTACCGAATCCGCCGGGATAAAATATGTATGCTTCAGCAGAAAATCCAAGCATAACCTTGCGTACGAAAAAATAATGATAGGAGATATAGGAGGTCATGTATTTGTTTATAGGCTGTCCGTCTGGCAACTCTATAAGATGTCCAAGTGATTCACCGCCGGCCTCGAGAGCGCCCCTATTGGCAGCTTCCATGATGCCCGGCCCGCCTCCTGTTACTACCGAGTAGCCAAGTTCTTTTACTATTCTGGCAGCTAGCTCTCGCGCATCCTTGTAATATTGATTGTTCTCGGTGAATCTGGTGGATCCGAAAAAAGTCACGGATTCATAGTAGTTTTCTATAAACTTGAAGCCTTTTTTGAATTCTTTGGAGATTTTGGAGGTTCGCTGACTGGCAAGTTTGCGCATCTCTTTATGCCTGAGAAAGCTTTCCGCATCCATGTCAGCCATCTTTATATCTTTCTTGAAGACTCCTTCAACGGAATGCAGGAATTTGCCTGATTTCATGTTTAATATCATATCATAAGAGTAATCCACTTTTTCTTACTCCATTTAGGGGATATACTTTAAATACTGAAGATATGAGAAAAATAAGCAAAAATGAATGGATAGCCATAGCAGCAGGAATGGCACTGGTAGCATTCCTTCTCTACGGAGATGCCCTCTTAAATTTTTTTGGATTTAATAATAATAACGAAGACAATCAGATTACTATGAGTCAGTTGCCAGATAGCGGAGTGGAGACAGATGATATGCTTGTAGGTTCAGGGGAAGCGGTAACTCGCGGAGATACTCTAACTGTTCACTACATCGGCACCTTGCCTACAGGCAAGGTTTTTGACAGTTCTGTAGACAGAGGTATGCCTTTTACTTTCACCATTGGCACAGGTTCAGTTATAAGAGGTTGGGAAGAAGGCTTGCTTGGGATGAGAGAAGGTGGAGTTCGCAAGCTAGTCGTAGCACCTGATTATGGTTACGGTTCTCAGGCTATAGGTTCGATTCCTCCTGACTCTACACTTATTTTCGAGGTTCAGCTTTTGAAAGTAGAAAAGCCTACTATATAAATATTTAGGTCATGGATCCCCTTAGAAGCAAGGATGAGCTTGCTCAGGCTTTGTCAGACAAGCATCATGCATATCTTGTGCTTGGAGAGAGAGAAGATACTTCGAGGCTTTTGCTAGAGAAGCTTGAAGAATCTGGCATATTAGAGCCTCATAGCCCTGATCTTTTTTTGTTTCAAGATGAATCTTTCGGGATAGGGGATGCGAGGAGGCTTGCCTTGCAGGCGCAAGGCAAGCCTCTCTCCGATAGAAAAATATTCATAATCTCTCCCCGCCGCTTTTCTATTGAGTCTCAGAATGCCCTCTTAAAGACTCTCGAAGAGCCGTATCCTGATACTCATTTTTTTATAATTGCAAGAGATGAAGAATCTATAATTCCAACTCTGCTGTCGAGAGTGCGGACTGTCCGAGCGCCTTCATCAAAAACTTTTGAAAACAGTGAAGTTAAAAAATTTCTTGAGCTCTCTCCGGCAAAGAGAGCAGACTTCGCTAAGAAGTTTGCAGACAACACTGGCGACTTGCCGGTATTTCTCGATCAGTTAACCTTGCATTTAAAATCCGCCGGAGGCCGCGATAGAGATATTCATAATGTCTACAAGATCAGGAAATTTGCTGCAGATGCATCAGCTGCTCCAAGACTCATTCTCGAACATTTGGCTTTAATGCTATAATGCCCTTATGACATATGATTTTACCGGATTCAAAAAAGCTTCTGAAGGAATCCTAGAATGGCTTAAAAAAGAATACACAGGTATTCGCACTGGCAGGGCAGCACCGGCTATTTTAGATACTGTTGGAGTTGAAGCATATGGATCAAAGGTACCTATCAACACTTTGGCGACAGTTTCCATAGAAGGTCCTAAATCTCTTCGTATTACTCCTTGGGACAAAGGAACCGCACAATCTATCGATACAGCTATTCGGGAATCAAATTTGGGAGTGTCAGTCTCTATAGACGATCAAGGTTTGCGCGTGACATTTCCCGAGCTTACCAGCGAAAGGCGGGCGATGCTCATAAAAGCTGCCGGAGAAAAGCTTGAAGAAGCAAGAAAGTCTCTTCGCGGTGAAAGGGAAAAAATCATATCTGACATCGACAAGAAAGAGAAGGAAGGCGAATTAACTAAAGACGAAAAATTCAGATATAAAGCAGACTTGCAAAAGCTCGTAGATGAAGCTAATAAAAATCTGGATGTTTTGAATGAGAAGAAGAAAAAAGAGATATCTGAATAACTAAGATAATGTCTGTAATAATTTTTATCATAATCTTGAGCGTGCTGATTGTCGTTCATGAACTTGGACATTTCTTAGCAGCAAAAAAATTTGGCATCAGAGTTGATGAATTCGGCATAGGATATCCTCCGCTGGCCACGAAACTTTTCAGGTGGAAAGAAACTGATTTCACTCTTAACTGGCTGCCTTTCGGCGGTTTTGTAAAAATTTTCGGCGAGAATCCAGAACTGGAAAAAGGTCCGGTTCAGAGCGAGGCTCTTCCGTCAGATAATTTTCAATCCAAGAACCGAGGTATTCAAGCTGCGGTTCTGGTAGCTGGTGTAGCAGGGAATTTTCTTTTTGCCTGGCTGCTTATATCTCTCGGATTTATGACGGGTCTTGCGGCGCCTGTCGGTTCGTCTTTTCCGGTGGAAGATGCACGCACTGTCATAACGAATGTTATTCCAGGCTCTCCTGCTGCAGAATCCGGCTTGAAGGCCGGAGATGCGATAGTCTCCGTTAGCCGCGGCGGCGTTTCGCCAGAAGTGTCACCGGAGAGTATTTCGCAATTTATAGATGACTCCATTGCCCCTATTGAATTTGTGGTTAATAGAGGTAAAAGCAGGCTGGATCTGTCTGTTAGTCCAGAGGAAGGAATAATAAAAGACAAGCCTGCAATCGGCATAAGCATGGACTTAATAGGTAGTGTTCATCTACCTATTCATAAAGCTCTATGGCAGGGATTAAAAGCATCTTCAGAAACTACTTGGCTTACAGCCAAAGCCTTGGGTCTGTTTATTGTAGGTGCTCTAAGTGGCCACGCGGATTTGTCTCAAGTTACCGGACCTGTCGGTATAATCTCAATGGTGGGCTCTGTCACGGAGCTTGGGTTCTCCTACCTTATAACTTTTACAGCAATTATTTCTATAAATCTGGCTGTTATAAATCTTGTGCCTTTTCCTGCTCTGGATGGAGGCAGACTTTTATTTGTAGGTATAGAGGCAATTACTCGCAGGCCTATTCCGGCCAAAATATTTAATGCGGTTAATACAACGGGATTCTTCCTGCTTATACTCTTGATGATACTTATCACGGTTCGAGACGTAAGGAACGTCTTTTAAGGCGCAAGCCCTCTTTTACCGGCTTTTTGTCTTCCTGTTGTTTTTTCTGTAAAATATCGGAATGCGACAAAGTCAGCTATTTTCTAAGACTCTCAAAAGCGCTCCTAAGGACGAAACATCCAAGAATGCCATTCTTCTAACCAGAGCTGGCTTCATACACAAGGAAATGGCCGGAGTGTACTCATATCTCCCTCTAGGTCTGAAAGTCTTAAAGAAAATAGAGAATATCATCAGAGAAGAGATGAATGCTTTGGCAGGGCAGGAAGTTCTTTTGACAGCTCTTCAAGATAAAGAAATTTGGGAGAAGTCCGGCAGGTGGGATGATGAAGTGATGGACATTTGGTTCAAGACGGTTCTAAAGGGCGGCAGCGAACTCGGCTTGGCTGCTACTGCCGAGGAACCTTTGACTGCGCTCATGACTGAAGAGATTTCTTCTTACAGAGATTTGCCGGTTTATGTCTATCAATTTCAGACAAAATTCAGGAATGAACTACGATCCAAGTCGGGTGTCATGCGAGGTAGGGAATTTCTGATGAAAGATTTGTATTCTTTCTCACGCAACGAGGAGGAGCATAAAGATTTTTATGAAAGAATCAAAGAGTCATACAAGAGTATCTTTGATCGTGTAGGTATAGGCGAGAGCACTTTCTTAACCTTTGCTTCAGGAGGTAGCTTCTCCAAGTATTCGCATGAGTTCCAAACTTTGACCGAAGCCGGAGAAGATACTATTTATCTATCCCGTAAAGATGGAATGGCTGTCAACAAAGAGGTGATGAATCCTGAAGTGTTAAAAGATCTGCAAATCGCGGAAGCTGATCTTTTTGAAGAAAAAGCGGCAGAAGTTGGCAACATTTTCTCTCTGGGTACTCGATTTTCAGAAAGCTTAGGGCTTTATTTCACGGACGAGAATGGAGAAAAGAAGCCTGTGATTATGGGCTCTTACGGTATAGGTTTGGGCAGATTAATGGGTACAGTAGCCGAAGTATTATCTGATGAGAAAGGACTGGTGTGGCCCAAGTCGATTGCTCCATTCCGAGCGCATCTTATAACAGTAGGAGAGAGCCAAGAGGTGAAGGCGGCTGCAGAAGAAGTTTACAAAACTCTTTTAGAGGAAGGGATAGAAGTTCTGTATGATGACAGAGACTTGCGCGCCGGAGAGAAATTTGCAGACTCCGATCTATTAGGTATTCCAACTCGCATTATCGTAAGCGAGAAGACTCTTGAATCTGATATGTTCGAGGTAAAAGATCGTATGTCTGGAGAAGTTGAACATATCGGCATGAATCACCTGATAGAGAATTTAAAGAAATGAAGAAACTTTTCAGTAAAGACAGATTAAGAAATTTTCTATCTCATGACATAGGAATTGATCTTGGTACCGCTAACACTTTGGTATATTTGCGAGGCCGCGGCATAGTCATGAATGAGCCGTCAGTCGTCGCTGTTAATCAGAAAACCGGCCAAGTTGTGGCGGTGGGAACAGAAGCAAAGGACATGCTTGGCAGAACACCGCCACATATCCAAGCCATAAGACCTTTGGTAGATGGAGTGATTTCTGACTTTGAAATCACGGAAGAAATGCTCAGCTATCTCTTGGGTAAATCGTCAGAAGGAGCAAACAAGTTGTTTGGACCGAGGGTAATAGTCGGCGTGCCGTCAGGTATCACTAATGTAGAGATAAGAGCAGTCCGAGATGCTGCGAGAAATGCCGGTGCAGGCGAGGTTCATATTATTGAAGAGCCTATGGCTGCAGCTATAGGCATGAGAATGCCTATAGGAGAGCCAGTAGGAAACATGGTCATAGACATAGGCGGCGGCACATCTGATATAGCCGTTATATCTTTAGGCGGAGTGGTAAGCTCAAAAAATGTCAGGGTTGCGGGAGATAAATTTAATGAAGATATAATTTCTTATATCCGCAATCAATTTAAAATACTTATCGGAGAGAAAACTTCAGAAGCAGTGAAGATAAATATTGGTTCTGTTCTTCCAACGCATGCGCCGCTTGAGATGGCGGTTAAAGGCCGAGATATTGTAACTGGGCTGCCAAAGGAAGTCATACTTACAGACACGGATATAAGGGAAGCACTTTCACCTTCCATGGAGAATTTGATTGAAGCTACACGAGAGGTTTTGGAAACTACGCCTCCGGAAATCGTGGCAGATATAATGCAGAGAGGAATCTTTCTGGCCGGCGGCGGCGCTCTTCTCAAGGGATTTGCGGAATTGTTAGAAAATGAAGTCAATATTCCTGTACATATAGCTGGCGACCCGCTGTCGGCCGTGGCTCGAGGCACTGGTATAATACTTGAAGATGTGGATGGTTTTAGAGATGTGTTAATACAAAATGAAGACGAATTACCGCCAAAGAAATAGAAGAAGAAATCCTTTTTTAAAAAGAGCAGCTATTCTTATTGTAGTCTTTGCCGCTGCTGCCGTTTTCTTTAAATTCTCTTCGGGATTTATTTCAGCAGTGATTTCTCCTATCTGGCTGGGAGAAAAAACTGCATCAAAAAATTTAGCTAATTCTTTCTCTTGGTTCCAGTCAAGAGATGAACTTGCAGCAGAGAATATGCGGCTAAAAGAAGAACTTTCATCCAGAGATGCTGAGATGGTCTCTTTAAGAGTGGCTGCCGAGAGAATGAATGAACTTCTTTCCACGCTCGGCAGGTCTGAAACTGGAAGTTCCGTTTTGGCGGCCATACTGGTCCGGCCTCCGGAGACTCCTTATGATATTCTCATCGTGGATGCCGGAGAGAATCAAGGAATTAAGAAAGGGGACAAAGCCAGTATGCTTGAAGGACCTGTACTCGGTGTGGTTGCTGAGGTTTATCCGGACACATCTAAAGTGATTCTTTATTCGGAGAGCGGCGAAAAGACTAATGCAATTCTTGAGAGGAATTCCATACCAGTTGTACTGCTCGGCCAAGGCGGTGGGAGCTTTAATATAGATTTACCAAGAGATGTTGAGGTCAAAGAAGGGGACAAGATACTTTCAGCCGGCATTCCTTCAAATCTTATAGGAGTAGTCGGGGAAGTGAAGCTCTCTCCTACGGATTCCTTTAAGAAAGTTCTTGTAAAAGGCGCTTCTAATATATTCTCTTTAAATTACGTACTGATAACACCATGATCTTGGAACGCATAGCAGCATCCGCTATCATACTAGGGCTGATTATTTTGGCACCGTATTGGATTTATCTGCCAGCCCTACTCTTAGCTGTGGTAATAATCCCTTTCTTCTGGGAAGGAATAATCCTTGGTTTGTTCATAGACTTAATGTATGGCGCGCCAGTTTCAAGTTCACTCCTGCCTTTTTCTCCAGTTGCTATAACTGCCGGCCTGCTAGTTCTCTTTCTGCCGGCATTAAAGAAACACTTAAGACTTAATGTATAAATTTTGGAGAAAATTTAAAAAGAAGACTTCTTACAGGCAAAATGATATTGACCCTGAAGATATTTTTCTTGACTCTGCTAATCTTCCAGGATTTGCCGAGCATAGATTCGAGGGCAAAATGGAAAAGCCTATAAGCACTGCCACTTTCAGAGGAGCTAGGCTGGTCATTATTTTTATAGCTTTGGTAATGATTGTTAGGCTTTGGAATCTGCAGGTCAGCGAAGGTACTGTATATGCAGAAATTAGCGAGAACAACAGGCTTGCCAGCACTGTTATCTTCGCCAACAGAGGTGTGATTTACGACAGGAATGGCCTGCCTGTAGCCAGCAATGCCATTAAAGAGGAAGGTAGCGATTTTGCGAGCAGATTATATGCTCCATACAAAGGACTTTCTCACGTTGTAGGTTATGTAAAGTATCCTTCAGCAGACAAATCTGGAGTCTACTATGAAAAAGATTACAGAGGCCAAGCTGGTGTAGAAAAAATTTATGATTCCATGCTTAGCGGAGAGAATGGAGTCAAACTTGTCGAGACAGATGTTGCCGGCAATATTACTTCAGAAAGTGTCGTATCGAAGCCGATAGATGGAGATCCTATAAATCTTTCAATAGATGCCAGGGTAAGCGACGAGCTTTATAAAGTTATGAATGAAGCGATAGAGGAGAGGGAATTTGTCGGCGGTGCAGCAGTTATCATGAATGTCCAAACAGGGGAATTGCTGGCTCTCTTGAGCGTGCCTGAATATGATCAGAATCTTCTTACTAGCGGTGATGATGCCGCTGCTATAAACGAAGCCTTAACAAGCGATTCAAAACCATTTCTTAACAGGCCGATAAGCGGGCTCTACAGTCCGGGTTCTATAATCAAGCCAATAGTAGCTCTGGCTGCTCTAAATGAAGGAATTATTTCTCCAGAAAAAGAAATACTTTCAACTGGTTCTATCAGCGTGCCTAATCCATACGATCCATCTAACCCAACAATATTTCTCGACTGGAAAGAGCATGGCTGGACAGGCATGAGGGAAGCTATAGCGGTATCCTCTGACACTTATTTTTATTCCATAGGTGGAGGTTATGAGGATCAGGAAGGTTTAGGTATAACAAAACTTGATGAATATCTAAAGCTCTTCGGTATAGAAGAGGAAACTGGTATAGATTTGCCCGGAGAGACTTCGGGTCTTGTTCCGACTCCAGAGTGGAAGAGAAAAGTCTTTAATGGGGATATTTGGCGCTTAGGAGACACTTACATAACTTCTATAGGTCAATATGGTACTCAAGTTACTCCAATTGAAGCAGTTAGGTTCGTGGCTGCCTTTGCTAATGGCGGAAAACTGCTGACTCCTTCTGTAATCAAGGGTGGTGCGCCAGTACCTAAAGAGAGAATCAGCAAAGTTATAAAGATTCCACAGAGTTATTGGCAAGTAGTCAAAGAAGGCATGAGGGAAGCGGTAACATACGGTACTGCCGTAGGTCTCAACGTTCCTTATGTCGAAGTTGCCGGCAAAACAGGAACTGCAGAAATAGGTTCTTCTAAAAAATATGTAAACTCATGGTCTGTCGGCTTCTTTCCTTATCAAAATCCCAAGTATGCCTTTGCAGTCATAATGGAAAAAGGTCCTTCCGATAATCAAATAGGTGCTACATCTATCATGAGGCAGCTGCTCGATTGGATGCATCAGAGGGCACCTGAATATTTGGAGTGATTATCCACAATATTGATTATGGTCTCGAATTGAGGTATTATACGGCGCATTAATTAACCTATAAAAATCAGATATGAAGCCAGAACACGAGTATCTTACCAAGGAAAAGTTTGAATCGTTGGAAAAGGAGCTGCAGCACCTCAAGACTGTGAAGAGAAAGGAAATCGCAGAAAGCCTGGAATATGCTAGGTCCCTTGGTGATTTGTCTGAAAATCAGGAATATCAGGAAGCTCGAGACAGCCAAGCTGTCGTGGAAGATAGAATCAACAGGCTAGAGGCTATATTGAAGTCGGCATCAATCGTTTCTACTCATGACACTAATACAGTGGTAGTAGGTACTGTAATAGAAGTGGAAAAAGAGAGTGATAAATCTCACAAGACTTTCACTTTAGTGGGTTCGGAAGAAGCCGATGCAAGCCAAGGTAAAATCTCAGTCAAATCTCCGCTTGGCATGGCGGCTCTCGATAAAAAGAAGGGTGACACATTCTCATTTAACACTCCGGGTGGTATGATGTCGTATAGGATTATAGACATCAAGTAAGTAATGGCATCCATAGATGAAATACGAAATGCAAGGCTCGCTAAACTTGAGCTTTTAAAGAAGAGAGGCATAGATCCTTATCCTGCCAATGTCAGAAGGGATGTTTCTTGCAGGGAAGCCAAAGAGAATTTTGAAGCTCTGCAAAAGAAAGGCAAAAGTCTCTATATGACAGGCCGCCTGCTCTCTCTGAGAGAACAAGGAAAGATAATTTTCCTTGATTTTTATGATGGCACAGAGAAATTCCAGGCTTTTCTCAAGAAAGGTGATCCTCTCAGCGATGAATCGTTCGAGCTCTTTCAGGATGCATTTGATATTGGAGATTTCGTAGAAATCAAAGGAATTCTTTTTGTGACCAGGCAAGGAGAGAAGAGTATTCAAGTTGAGGATATAAGAATGATTGCCAAATCCTTGCGACCGCTTCCGGAAAAGTGGCACGGTCTTCAGGATCAGGAAACAAGATTCCGCCACAGGTATTTAGACTTCATATTCAATCCGGAAATAAGGGAACTTTTTGTGCTTAGAGAAAAGTTTTGGCAAAGCATCAGGAGTTTTTTGGATAAAGAAGGATTTCTTGAAGTTGAGACACCTACTCTTGAGGTAACAACAGGCGGTGCCGAGGCAAGGCCGTTTAAAACACACCATAATGATTTTGATCTGGATGTCTTTCTTCGCATTTCCGTGGGAGAGCTGTGGCAGAAGAGGCTGATGGCCGGCGGCTTCAATAAAACTTTTGAAATAGGAAGAGTTTACAGGAATGAAGGTTCAAGTCCTGAGCATGTGCAGGAATTTACCAACATTGAATTTTACGCTTCTTATCTAAATTTTGAGGAAGGTAAGGAGCTTGTGAAAAATTTGTATCGGCATATAGCCGAAGAAGTTTTTGGCAGGACGGAGTTTGAGACTCGCGGACACAAGTTCAATTTAGCAGATGACTGGCAGGAGCTTGATTATGTTGAAACTATAGAAAAAATGACGGGCATAAATGTCATTGAAGACAGTGAAGATAAATTGGAATTGAAATTAAAAGAACTCGGGGTCAAATATGAAGGCAATAACAGAGAGAGGATGACTGACAGTCTCTGGAAATATTGCCGTAAATCTATATCAGGTCCGGCCTTTCTAATAAACCATCCTAAGCTCGTTGCGCCTTTGTCCAAAACTGATCCGGGAAACCCAGAGCTTACAAAAACTTTCCAGGTGATACTTGCCGGCTCGGAGATAGGCAGAGCTCATGCCGAGCTTAATGATCCGCTTGAGCAGGAAGACAGATTCAACCGCCAGAAGAAAATGATTGAATCCGGTGATGAAGAAGCAATGATGCCAGACGAAGGATTCGTAGACATGCTCGAATATGGTATGCCGCCAACATTTGGTTTCGGCTTCGGCGAGCGCCTCTTCGCCTTCATGGTAGACAAGCCGATACGGGAGATACAAATGTTCCCTCTGATGAAGCCGAGAGACTAGCTTCTGGATTTTATCTCCTCCTCCAGATGAGCTAAAAGTTCCTGTATGAAAAACTGGCCTCTGTTGCCCTCATCTCTTGATTCGACTGTTACCATATCATTTTCAACTTCCTTGTCTCCTATGACCAGAGCATAAGGGACTTTCTCCTTTTTAAAATTGGCTATCTTCTTGCCGAGCGACTCATTGGAC
Organism: uncultured Candidatus Saccharibacteria bacterium; assembly: GCA_964618905.1. GTDB lineage: Bacteria > Patescibacteriota > Minisyncoccia > Phycocordibacterales > Zambryskibacteraceae > CAZUDK01. The sequence continues at coordinate 8 of CAZUDK010000006.1, read as the reverse complement.
TCGTCTAT
>CAZUDK010000005.1:0-40029 GCA_964618905.1 uncultured Candidatus Saccharibacteria bacterium | reverse complement strand
ACCTTTGACTGCTAATTTTGCTGATGGAGAGGTGGTGCCGATGCCGACGTTGCCGTTGAATGTCGAAGTGTCCGCACGAACTCTAAAGAGCGATACATTGTTATTACCCGGCTTCTCTACGCCGACGATAGAATTTACGCCGTTACCAAAAATAAAAGTGGTGGACGGCCAAGTACCATGACTATCCCAATAGCGGGCAAAGACAGGATAAGTAGTATCTGAGTCTCCGTCTAGCTGACTGAATATATCTCCTTCAGAAAGCGTTGTAACAGTACCGGCAAGGCCAATGCCGCCATTCACTTCAAGTTTGTAATCTGGATCCGCGGCGCCGATGCCGACGCGACCGGTTGAATCAACCAATAAAGAATCCCCTCTTACATTCAGAAGAGAAGCAAATAAATTAGTGGAGCTTGCTGTAGTAGCAAAGAAATTTGTGGTGGTAGCATTTGTACCTGTTGCATTATCAAAAAGAAGGTCAGTGAAGTCGATAGCATCTGCAATGAGATTGGTGAATCGTCCTATGGATGAGAAAAAGTTAGTGGTAGTAGCAGATGTACCTGTAGCTGAAGTGAAGGCAAGTTCTGCAAGGTCTGCAGTGCTTCCAGATATTAAACCTGAAAAAGTAGAATCGACTATAGAAGCATTGCTGATGGAGTTGTTAGTTAGACTGCCTCCGTTTGCCAAGCTGCTTATGCTACTTGAGAGTGCTGAGACATCCGAGTCTGATTGGTATGTCACAGTTCGGTAGATTATAGGAGCTACTTGTTTTTCGAGTTCAGTAGCAGGGTAAGATACTTCTGGAACTGAGAGCGTCTTAGAGTCTATGTAACTTAGGAGTTCTTGCTTGAGTGTACTTAGGTTAAGAGAAAGCGGCGCATTAGTTGGCGGGGAATAGGTGGCATCAGTAGAGTCTTGGTTTACTTCTTTTGCAATAACACTCCCCGAATCAGATGTGTTTGCAATTTGAACTGATGGATCAAATGATGACAAAAAGAACATCAAAGAGTCCAAGGCTTCATGCACGAGAGCCTGGCCTTGCTGGACGTGAGAGAAAGATAGATTATTCAAAGAAAATAAATTATCCAACTTTGCAAATGAATTTTTCAAAAAGGCATCGTTAAAAGAAGTGGGCTCATTTATAGTATTTACATCTTCAGAGGCTTTTTTAGGAAAATCTATAGCAGGATGATAGTAGGCTGTCACAGAAGAGTCTTTAGAAAAATCATCTCCTATATAACTTAGAAGTTCTTGCTTGAGTGTATCGAGATGAAGGGAGAGTGATGATGAATTTGAAATAGGAGTATGCCAAGACTCTACGGACTCTTGAGCTTCTTTTACCAAAGATTTGCTCTGCCTGATTTCAGAGGATGGCAGATAATCAAAATAAGCTTGAGCAGTAGAGCTTGAAGAAAGAAAGACAAGGAAAAAAGCTATAGCAAACTTAATGAATAAATTAGCGAACTTCATATATAAAATTATATAACTTCATATGTAAAGATAGTTGACGAATTAGCTAAAATTGTGGATAGAGATATTTCATTCAATCATTCATTTATTTCTAAACTTCTCTTAATCTTTTTAATGTTTTTGAAAATCAATTAGAAATATTCAAAAAATAAAAGATAAACTAAAAGTTATTAAAATATGGCTAAACTATGTAAATTTATATATAAAGATTATCAAGGTTTATATAAGTATTAGATATTTATACTAGCAATTTATTATTACTGAATAGGAGCTGATTGATCTTCGGTTATGCTTACTTTTTCATCTGAAGTTGATTCTTCCTGTGATTCTTCTGAAATAATTTCCTCTGCTTGCTGTTCTTCTGATGAAGCTTCTTTGATGACTTCTTCAGTAACAACCCCCTCTTCTTTAGTCTGCTCTTCCGGCTGCTCTGTAAGTTCTTCTTCTGTTTTCTCTTCTTGGTTAGCTCCTACTGTATCTGTAATCTCATCCCCTGCTGCCTCATCAGTAGCGGATTCTTTGTTGGCGTCAGTTTCTGTGTTGGTATTTGTGACTGTAGTATGATCAGTCTCTTCGGCTTTCTCTGTATCAGAAATCGTGTCACCTGATTCTGTATTACTGTTCGATGTATCACTCGTAGATGAAATCGTACTTCCGCTGTTGTCTGGAGCACCTCCGGCATTAGCTATCAAGTCATCGAGCTGCGCGCGAGTTAAGCATGTCTCACCTACTGCATCTGTGATGCAGATAGTATCGGTGTGAACTGACCTAGCAAAAACCTTATCGAAGATACCTGTGGCGGCATAGATTGCAGTATCAAAGACTTGGACGATAGCATCATTGAGAGCATACACTGCTTCACGCAAAGTATCAGATGCTTCAGTAAACATAGACTCGGAAAGCTCTGATGCAGTGCTGGTGCTTATGCCTGCCTGGACTGTCGCAACAATACTGTCATACATGCCAGGCACATAATATGTGTGAACGATGAAGGCCAGCACTTCGCCAGAGCCGTTGCTATCTCCGAGTGCTTTGGCGAAGACCATACCTGAATGCACAGCCTTTGCTGCACGACCCGGCGTGCTCGGCGAGATGGTCAAGTAATCCCCTTTCTGTATAGGACCATTCTCCTCCGTAACCTTCACAGGAACACGGCCGGCGAGAGCAAGAGGGCGCAAGTTTGAAGTATCCGGAACGTCGTCCAAGTTCGCGCCTATTTCTGGCTGGTGAAGCAGTACACCAGGGTCGGTAGAAACAACTCCTAGGACCATATCTGCATTATATGAAGCAGCTCTCTCCACCAAGAAGTTGTCGTAGAAGTCTCCAGCATCGGAATCCTCGGCCGCGATGCTCACTAACTCTCCAGCCTCAATGCTCTCGTCTGCAACTCTGACATACTCTGCAATATCAGGGTTACCAACAGTTCCTAAAGCCAAAGTCGACCATCCGCTCTCCCTACACATATGCAAATACCCCGTTGCATTAAAGGCCGTGCTGTAAGCGACATAACCCCTAGTGGAAGCTCCGCATGTTAATCCTTCACCATTTGCATCTTCAAGTATTATGCCTGTTTCGAATTTACCAGTGCCACTCACCTCGAGCTTATAACCCGGGTCGGTTGTTCCAATACCGACATCACCACCTGACTCAATTGTCATTAATCCAGTACCGCTAGATGAATTAAATCTAAAGTCATTCGCCACACCAGTAGAGCCTATATCAATAGTATTGTCTGAGGATTGTTGTCCTATCAACCAATGATCTGCACTACCAGCACGCAGTGCTGCATCTTGATTTATCACGATTGATCCAGCGACAGAAAGTTTCTGAGCAGGTGCAACTGTCCCAATCCCCACATTTCCATCACCTCTTATGAAAAAGTCTACATTGCCTGCCGCATCGAGTGTTCTAAGTTCATATCCTTCACCAGGACTATTACCTCCGCCTTGCACAGAAAGCCCTCTTGACGTGGCAGTTGTTTCGCTCGTGTTCATAATACTGACCAAAGGCTCGCCGGAAGCCGCTGTTCCAGAAACTGTCAATTTAGATGCTGGTGTCGTCGTCCCAATGCCTACATTGCCATCAACCAAAAATTCAACGCCGTTAGAAAAAGTATTGTTATAGAAATATAATTTTCTTACAGCTCCAGAATGTGCCTCCAGCTCCCAACCAGATGTACTGGCAGGCCACTCTTCCGCTTGGCTTTGTTGAAATATGAGAGTTGTATTGTTTGTTGGCAGAATAAAAGAACCTCTAGTAGTAACATTATCTGCAATAAAGTTTCCAGTTACATCCAGTTTTGCAGCTGGGTCTGCCGTTCCAACACCAACATTACCAGAGCTATCTATTACAAAAAGTCCTTGATTTGTAGTAGTAGCTACTTGGAATAAATTATCAGTCGAGTTATCTGAATTTATTGATAGCTTGTATGCCGGCGTCGTTGTCCCAATACCGACATTGCCATCAGGGTTAATGACAAAACGATAACCGGATGCACTATCATCATAGATGGCAAGAGATCCTGTATCGGGAGCGCTGACTGTACCTGTAGAGAAGATGTTATATCTATGCCCTCCGGTATTATTTGTACTATCGAGAGTTACCGAGGCCTCACCGCTGGTAGAGAGACCCGTGAGCAATAGACCATCTGTGCGAGTCGAACCATCTATATGCAGCTTTGCCTGAGGCGTGCTGGTACCGATACCGATCTTTCCAGAAGAATTGACCGTAAAATAATTTGAAAGGTTATATTGGATACGGAAAGTGTTGTCGACACTCGCATGCACCAGGCGGTAATCGTTACTGCCGACAGAAAGATACAAGTCTGAGTTGCCTGTAGGATTATATATATCCAAACCGCCTTGAGGTGTGGATGTACCAAATCCTATATCTCCGTCACTTTCTATATACAAAGAATTGCTTGGTGCAGAACTCTCAATCCATGCTGGATAATTACCACCTCCAGCACTGATGCCTACAGGCATGGATACATCCAAAGTTCCAAGGACAACTTGATCTGAACTATTGATTCCTAAAAGTCTGGTAGTGTTTCCAGAAGTATTACGTGCACGGAAGTATGAATTATTTTTTGTAGCTATATCACCATACACATCGAGAGTGTAAGCAGGCGTAGTTGTGCCAATGCCGACGTTATTTAATAAAGAATCTATAGCAATATTTGCTGTTCCTGCAGTTGGACTAGTGCCTAAAATGAATTTGCCATTGTCTTCATCCCAAATAGTATAGAAACTGTTTCCATCTGCTTGTATAAACTGCTGAGTTGCCAGACCGGACGTTGTCTCAAGACGACTTAATATACCTGAACCATATACATGCAGCTCTTGTGCTGGGGTCGTAGTACCAATGCCGACATTTCCTCCAGTGCTATTCAAAATAAGGTTGCCAGTATTTCCACCTGCACTGGTAAAGGCATCAATGAAACTGTAAGTATTCCCTGTACCTACACCTTGGCCGAAGCTCAAGACAGACCCTTGAGTTCCTCCATATACATAATCAGATGTACCTATCCGCACTCCGCGCCCTGTACTGCCGCCGTAGAATACAGCTGCAGGTTCTGAAGAATTAGCAACAACGCTCAATCGTACTGCAGGCGTAGTTGTGCCAATGCCCGCCTTACCTGCTATGGCTAGAGATGTGCCAGTTGTCGCAGGATCAAGGAAGTAGTCTGAATTGTCATTGTCTGCATACAGGCCTGCGTAGAGGTTGGCGCTTCTCTTTCCGTCTAGGCTCCAGAATCCGTAGCCTAGACAATCTGTTGCTCCTTCGGTAGAGCAGAGGAAGGTAGACTTGTTGTTGTCTGAAGAGGAAGTAACGTGGAAGAAGTCCCTACCTAGGCTGCCGCTGTAGGCTGAAAGATCTATATCTAGTCTGTATTGAGGAGTGGTGGTACCAAGGCCTGCAAAGCCATTGTCTTGGATGATGAATTTAGGATTATTGTTTGAGTCACTGACTACGAAAGCATCTCCTGTACCTATGCCTGAACCTTTGACTGCTAATTTTGCTGATGGAGAGGTGGTGCCGATGCCGACGTTGCCGGTATCACCATCGATATGCATACGGGTGGATCCTCCAGCTACAATATGTATATCGTTGTCTAAGATGGTTAGGTACTCTCCATCACTAGTTGAATCACCAAAGACAAAGTTCCCTCCTTCGCTGTAGAAATTACCTGTAGAAAATACATTGCCATCCACATCAAGTTTTGAACGAGGTGTTGTGGTACCAACACCAACGTTGCCATTATTATCGAGGGTAAGAGATTGACTGGCTCCATTGTTGTACAGGAAATGAAGAGCATCTTGGTTAGATGTTCCATTTCCATCAGCATCTATAAGCCAATCTTCTGCACCTGTAGACAACGTAATGGATGCATCAGTGCCTCCTGTATTTTCTACTTTGATACCCCCGCTAACCGAAGTAGTAACATGAAGTTTGGAGTCTGGGCTGGTAGTGCCAATACCTATATTGCCGTTAGTATCCAAATAAAGCTGACCACTATTGCCGCTGGTGTAAAGAGCCAGATCGCGATCCTTTGAATCAAAGTTATTGATATTGTTAAATGATCCAATTTCGAAAAATGCATCCTGGTCTGCTAAAGTCCCAAGCTGCAAACGCGGGCCACTACCGTGAGTAGGATTTATAGTGAAAGTATACGCCCCACCATCTGCACGTATGTTTCCAGAGACATGTAGTGCTTCAGAGGGAGAAGTTGTACCGATGCCTAGGTTTCCTAAAGTGTCTAAGAACATACTTGGTCCGCTGTCACTGAATCCAAATGCAAGACCCAGTAAGTCTTCTCGATAACCTACATAACCGCTAGTGGAACCTGATTCAAAACGCACAGCAGCAGTGCCTGCTGTGCTTCTGGTCAAAGTAGCAAGTGGAAAATCTGATCCAGAAACATGAAGCCTAGAGGAAGGTGTCGTGGTGCCGATCCCGACGTTATTTGAAGGGTCCACATAAAGACCAAAACCGGAAGCTGCAGCATTATCACTTGTACGTCCGCCAGTGAGACCAATACCACCATATGCAGAGATAGAAAGGTCAGCATTGTTTACAGTATTCTGCCGTGTGAGCGAGAAGAGATCGGTTCCAGCTGAATTGTCTGAGAAGAATCCTGCACCTACCGCACTATTACTTGAGCGGATACTCCCTCCTGAAACAGTTAACTTGTCTTGAGGTGTGGTAGTGCCGATGCCGACTTTACCTTGATTGTCGACTATAAACTTACTTGAATCATCTACCTGCAAATCAAGAAGACGATTATCTCCTGTGCCAACAGATGTCTCTGCCACATTCACCAATAAACCAGTATAAGAAGCTGTGCCTGTTTGATTTGCAGTACCGGAAACAGATAACAGAGTTTTAGTGTTTCCAGTAAATTCATTTTGATTGATATCAAAAAATGTTCCGTTATTAGATGTACCAGTATCTTCTGCTTTGAAAAATGTGTTTCCTCGGTTAATAGTAAAAGAGGCTTGGGCTCCGGACTGTTCCGTAAATATTTTGACCGGTCGTATGCTGCCAGTGCCAAGACGCTGATGCCCTATTAAAAGAGTATTATCATCATATTGAAATACACCGCGCTCAATATTGGTCGTCTGATCTGCTGTATTATATACAGCTATACCTGTTGGACCAGATGACAAAGTAAGAGCATGTGTCGGGACAGCTGTTCCAATACCAACATTGCCGCTCTCCGTAACTATAAACTTCGGCGTGCTCGAACCAATAAGAAATGGATCTATACCGGCCGGATCGTCTACCGTGAGAATTGCTGCCGGAGTGGTAGTGCCGATGCCAAGCCTGCCTCCCACAAATCTCATAACATAGTCATCGCTGACACTGGCATTACCTCTAAAATCAATATAATCACTTTCCGGATTATCAGCTATTTCAAGGACAAGACCTGTATCATTACCATTGATTTCCGTGTATATAGAAGCCTTATCAGAAGCTTCAGAACCAAAAATAATTTTGCCAATGCTACTAGGAGCTCCATAACCGTTAAGTGTCCTGGAGCTGCCAACAAATAATTGGTCCGCAATTGCATCTCCATCTACATCTAATTTCTTAATCGGATCTATCGTTCCAATTCCTACGTCCCCACTTGAATCCACCACCAGGGCATCACCGCCAACATTTAGGAGTGAAGAGAATAAATTAGTAGAACTTGCCGTAGTAGCAAAGAAGTTTGTGGTGGTCGCATTTGTACCTGTTGCATTGTCGAAAAGCAGATCAGAGAAGTTAATGGCATCTGCAATGAGGTTGGTGAATCTTGCTGTTGTGGAGAAGAGACTGGTTGTGGTGGCATCTAAAGCAGTGAAGTCCTGAAGAGTAGTAGAGCCTGAGACAAGAAGAGAACCGTCACCTATGCCGGATAGGATGTGAAGATCTGAATTGAAAGTGAATCTGTCATCTGTCGAGTCCCAACGCAGGAGAGCATTTGGTATCTCACTGCCTCTTTCAAACTCCACAAAGGAATCCTCGGTATCAGCTGTGGCATTGTCCGAGTTCACTCGCAAAGTCTCTGCCGAAATATTTCCTCCTGAGATAGTACCGACGAGAGTAGAGGCATTTACTTCATCTGCATATATTTTATCGAAGCGTTGGCCGGCTTCTCCTATATCTATACTGCTATCGAGGGGTAGAATGTTGCCGATTATAGTGTTGGCTCCAATGCGCAGAGTGCCACTGTCTGCAGTAATGTCGTGATTGCCTGTGCCGGTAAACTTGATGCCCGCTCCTTCTCCGGAGATTGCGAGAGCGGTGGTGGTGGCGTTTGCGGCGGTGAAGTCTTGGAGAGTGGTAGAGCCGTTCAAAAGGAGGCTATCGAAAGTTGCAGTATCCGCAAGCAAGCTGGTGAAATCTGCGTTATCTGAGAGCAGGTTAGTGGAGAAAAAATTGGTGGTGCTGGCAGATGTGCCTGTGGCAGAAGAGAAAGCAAGACTAGAGATGTCTGCTGAAGTTCCGAAGAGATTGGTAAAGGTGCCAGTGGTTGAGAATAGATTAGTAGTAGTAGCAGATGTACCTGTAGCTGAAGTGAAGGCAAGTTCTGCAAGGTCTGCAGTGCTTCCAGATATTAAACCTGAAAAAGTAGAATCGACTATAGAAGCATTGCTGATGGAGTTGTTAGTTAGACTGCCTCCGTTTGCCAAGCTGCTTATGCTACTTGAGAGTGCTGAGACATCCGAGTCTGACTGATTGGTAACTGTGTGATAGATATGAGAAACAGTTTCAATGTATCTAGTAGGCGGAGCTAGCACAGAGGGAGAGGAGTAAACCACTACGGGAGATTTGGCTGTTTGAATCTCAATATAATCTAAAAGCTCTTGCTTGAGAGCGTCGAAGTTTACGAATGGAGAGTTTGAAGCTATTTGAGGATATTCTTTCTCAAGTTGTGTAGGTCTAGCGGAAGTAGACGTACTTGAGTTTGGCTTAAGTGAGCTTGAGCTGTTAGAGGCAGGGGCTGTATTGAGAGCAGGAGCTTGGCTGAACATAGAAAGCAGAGAAGATTTTGTATCCTCGATCTTGTCTGTCAGTTTTGTGATCAGAGAGGGCGATGTATATCCAAGGGTAGTTAGACCAGCCGAGAGAACCAGAATCAAAGCGAAAGCGGCAAGGGCTGTCTTTGGGATGTGTAATCTAGGAACGACTGCCAGTTTTTTGCTGACGGCTGCTAGCTTTGGTTCGTGATTCTTTGCGGGTTCCTTGTTAGCAGCCACCTGTTCAAGCTCGCTATGTGAGTGAGCCTTTTCTGCAGGAGCGAAGACTGTAGTCTTTAGTTTTTCCTGTTGAAGATTCTTTAACAGTTCAGGAAGATGCTCCTTCTCTTCTGTTTTTTTAGAAATAGGAAGTTCAGGAACATCTATACCGTTCTCTAGAGCATAAGCCTTTAAATCTTCATGATAAGAGCGGAAGGGTTTGAGGGAAGACGCAGATGCAGCCGCAGAATTTTTAACTTGAGGATTTGAAGTCTTGGGAGAGTTTAGAGAAGCATCAGTAGTCGCGATCTTTTTCTGAACTTCTTGCAGCGGTACTGCAGGATTGCTCTTGTAGTTGTAGAGGGACTGAAGATCGACATACCAAGTTCTGCCGACTAACTTGCCGGGAATCTCTCCGCGTCGACAAAGTCTGGCCACATGGTCATTGGTATATCCAACCATTTTTGCAGCCCAACTGGCTGGATATAATTTCCTACCTTGATCGATTATAAAGTCCTTTTCTGTCACCACTTAATTATAGATGTCGCCGAGCGACATATCTAGAAAATTAGCCGTAAAATTGGGGACAAAGGAATATAAAAATTTTCAATTTATAATCCGTAATTTCCAGTGAATATTTAATAAATTAATTCCAAATATAAATACCCCAGCCTTACTTAAGTATTTATATCTTTAAATCTTGATTGAGGTTAGAAAACAGCATAGTGAAAATTATTTAGATTTTAGAGCATGGGGATAATTAAGATTGATAATGAAATATAAAAATTTATAATCAATATATAAAAGATTATCAATCTTTATAGTAGTTAATAGCCATGCAAAAAGAAATATACTTCTCAATAAAGGAAGCAGCAGAGATACTGGGAGTAACACCACTTACCCTGCGCAACTGGGATAAGAACGGCAAATTCCCTGCCCAGAGGCATCCTATGAACAATTACAGAGTCTATAAAATGTCTGCTCTGGAAGCCCTAATTGCCGACATAGAAGAAGGTGTGTCAAGAAGCAATGCTCAGAATAAAATAAAAAGACTTTCCGTACAGCATCTCCACGATTAAACATCTAGAAACAAAAAAGAGATTCAGAATGAATCTCTTTTTTGTTTCTTTATTTCTTATTTCAATAATTCTTCAAAAATTTCTGTGAGAATTTTAGGATTAGCTCTTCCTTCAGACTTCTTCATCGCCTGCCCTACCATAAATTGAAGTGGGGTCCCTTCATTCTCAGAGAGAACTTCTTCAGCAATCTTTTTTAAAGTTTGATGGTCGCTTACTTGTAGAAGATTTTTCTCTTCTGCAATTTCTTTAGGACTGCCGCCCTGTTCTTGTAAAATTTTTAAGATATCCTTGCCGGCACGAGAGGAGATCTCTCCTTCCTCCAGCATCTCAACAAGCTCAATGAAACTCTCAGAAGGTATGAGTGTTTTAAGATCAGTAGTAAGGTAATTTGAAGCTGTCTGAATAAGACCCTTGTCACTGAGCTTTTCATATACCTCCTCTATATAGCTACCCTTCTGAGTGTCTCTTGTGTAAAGCTCGGCTGCCTCGGGCTTCAAGCCGTACTCCTCTATATACTTCCTACGTTTCTGCCAAGGAAGTTCGGGTAAAGAATCCTCAAGAGATTTTTGCGAAAATTCCGGAATCTCGGATATAAAAAGCTTTGGCAGATCAGGGTCGGGAAAATAGCGATAGTCATGAGATTCTTCTTTTTCTCTCTGAGAGAATGTCTCTTCCTTGTTTTCATCCCAACCTCGTGTCTCCTGTAAGATATTCTCCCCCGCTTCAATGCAAGCCTTCTGCCTGTCATATTCAAACTTTATAGCCTTCTCTACAGCTTTAAAGGAATTAAGGTTCTTAACCTCGACCTTTACACCTAAATCATTGCTGTTTGAGACTGATATGTTTGCTTCAACTCGCATCTCGCCTTTTTCCATGTTCGCGCTGCTGACTCCAAGGTATATCAAAAGCAGCTGAAGCTCTCTGGCAAAGTTGCTAGCTTCCTCCGGTGAACTTATGACAGGCTCTGTAACTAGTTCCATAAGAGGAATACCGGCCCTATTGAAATCGACAAGACTTGCATCTTGGCTGTCATGAGAAGACTTGGCAGTATCTTCTTCTAAATGAATCCTTGTAAGTTTTACACCTGATATTTCTCCCCCGCTGACTAGAGGGTACTTGTACTGGCTGATTTGGTAGCCTTTTGGAATATCGGGATAAAAGTAATTCTTGCGATCAAATTCCGTATAATCTGCCAACTTGCCGCCGGCAGCAGCTCCCACCCGTAGGACAGAACGGACGGCTTCTTTATTTATCACAGGCAAGGTGCCGGGATAACCCATGCATACCGGACATATATTTAAATTAGGGCGTTTTTCGTCGGGATCATTCTTAGAATTGCAAAACATCTTTGTCTCGGTTGCGAGCTCTGCGTGAATTTCCAATCCGACTGTAAGCTTATAACTCATCTATTTGAATCTTTTGACTAGGTATTCTCCGAACTCTTTTATAGAAACATCATCAAGTATCGACAAGACGAAAACATCTGGAGAAATTTTCTTTAAATCAGCCACTTTTTCTTGAATCTCTTTATCTGAAGCAAGATCTGACTTCGTAAGCGCTATGATTTCAGGCTTCTTTACAATATCCTTATTATAAAGCTCAAGCTCATTGCGCACAATTTCATAAGACTTTGCCGGATCTTCATCTTCCATTGAAATACAGTGGACCAAAGCCTTGGTACGCTCTATATGCTTCAAAAATTTGTGTCCAAGCCCTTTACCTTCGGCAGCCCCTTCTATAAGACCTGGGATATCAGCCAGAATCAAACCATATAAATCCCCAAGAGAAGGTTCAAGGGTAGTGAATTGGAAAGATCCCACCTTCGATTCGGCATTGGTCAAAGCATTCAAAAGACTGGACTTGCCGGCATTCGGCAAACCAATAAAACCGACATCAACAGCCAGAAGAAGTTCTATGAGGAAGTCTGCTTCGTCACCATCTTCACCAACTGTAAACTCCTTTGGTTGCCTGTTGGTGGAAGACTTGAAATGATCATTTCCTAGACCACCTTTGCCGCCGGAGAGAAGTTTGACTCTCTGACCTGCTTCGAGGATCTCAACACTGTAACCTGTAGAAAGATTAGTAATGCGCGAACCTACAGGCACTTTCAGTTCAACATCATCTCCGTCTTTGCCGCGGCGCAATTCTCTTTCTCCATCCTGACCTCTTTCAGCATAAAATTCTTTTGTATTCCTATAGCTGGACAATATACCTATATCACGCACGCCTATGACATAGACATCTCCTCCGCGGCCGCCATTGCCGCCAGAAGGACCACCAAGAGGCTTGGATTTCTCCCGCCTCCAGCGCACCACTCCGTCGCCACCGCGACCGGCTTTAAGATGTAGAGTAATTTCATCTATAAACATAATACCAATCTACAAATGTATACTAATCTACTAATATCTACAAATAATTTCATATTCTTAAGATTCTTTTAGGTTTTAAATATTTATCACTAAAATTTACAAGCAATCCTAATTCTATTTTAGATTGTTGTAAATAATTTTGTATCTGTCGATAATGTTTACGTTCAACAATTCGAGTAGTCTTCAATTCTATTATAATCTTGTTATCTATTATGAAGTCCACGATATTGCCAGAATCACCTAATGCACATTCTCTTATGTATTTAATCTTATTTTCTTTGAATTTTAATTCTAAAAGATCAGAATATTGCTTCTCTCTAGCAAATTGTCCTAACTCATTATGAATTTCAAAACATAATCCAACTACTTGATATGACAACTCAGGATAGAGTAACTTGTCTATCTTTGCTTTATTTGTAGCCATTCGTAGTATTTGAATGATTGGTAGATTAGGACTCTAGGGCTATTTTAGCAAGCTGGAGGATTCCTTCCCTGCTCTTGGCTGCAGCCATGAAAAGACCTCTATGAGCAAAGGATGCGTCGGATACTCCCGTTGCTTTCTGCAAATCCTCTCCTGTCTTTCCAGCCCACTCAGCAGGCAAATTCTTGCGATTGTGACCATATGGTTTATCAAGGTCAGGCACAGCTTTAAGACCCCAGTCTCCATCTCTGCGCCTGTATATTACATACAAAGGCTCTGGCAATTTTCCTAATACAGATTTCCAAGGCAGACCTTCATTAGGAAGTTCTATTAATCTTTTGTCAGAAGTATCATCATATATCTTCTTTATAACCTTCTCGCCTTCGGCAATCTCATGTGCCCTCTCTATCTCTCGTCTCAATAAATCTTTAGCCAAACTGACATTATTCATAAACACTTTATATAGTTCCTCCGGAGTAAGGCTGACATCTGAAAAAAATGAATAGAAGAAATCGCCGATGGTATACTCTCGCACACCTTCGAATTTATACTCAGCTATACCTACACCATTATCATGGGCATCTACCGGCTGGACCAGCTTGCTGTCGATAATCTCTGCTTCTCTCTTGCCTCCGGCAAGCTCCTCTCCAAACTCTTTCCATACCAAACCGAAAGAAGCGTAAGGTATGCCATTTTCTCTTTCGCCGGCTCCCTCAGGCATGTGATGGTCGAAGCGATGTTTGGCTGGATCATAAACCATGCCCGTATCAACAACATAGTCAGCTGTCTTCTGAATTTCCGGATCGCGGCTTCGAATAACTTCGGCATCCGGAAATTTCATAAGCAAAATAGCCACTGCAAAGATATCATCCGTATGAAAGCTGCTATCGTGGGTTACTATCCTCATCTCATTTAGTGTTAGATTCTTTTTTATATACTTTATTTACCCAAGTTAGGAGAAGCAGATACGCAGAAACAGTGAAGGCCATCATTGGAATAGTTATATAACCAAATTCTTGGACAAAGACCCTGCTACACCCACCGCCAGCAGCAGTGCATGGGAACAACGATACACCACCGACAGAGTAGTAAGAAAAATACAGCGACAGAATCAGAGAAGCTAAAGTAAGAGGCAGGGCGTAAGAGAACGGCTGCAAGCTTTTGTCTTTAAGCCAGAGTGCTACTGCAAATATCAAAGCCTGCGGATACAGAAATACTCTGATCCACCAGCACAATGTGCAAGGTTCATATCCAGCTACTTCAGAATAAAACAGACTGCCGGCGACAGCAGAGAGAGAAAGCAGAAAAGCAAGAAGTACAGAGTGTTTTGCAATCCAGCCAAAAATTTGCCGACCCCAACTTTTTCTATATATAACAGCCAGCACCAAAAGCGGCAATAAAATATGCGAGATTAGAATAACATACGGCAAAGTGCGCGAAATAAATACAGACATTACTGTTGAGGAAGAGGGCAATTAGTCAATTCAGAAAGATCCTCCAAGGATACTTCCCCGCTACGCCTGCTACCGTCAGGAAATTGCCAAGTTGGATAGCTTTCTATGCCTGCATCATTGCAGACAGTCAGCTGTCCCTTGCCATCGGGAGTTGAGCACTCCTTATAAGGAAGGAGTTTAGCTGAAGAGCCAAACAAGGCTTTCTGGTTTCGGCAATGCGGACACCAAAATGCTCCGAAAAAAGTTGTGCCTGAATCCTTTATGCAGGTCGCAAACTGGTCATATTGGCCGGGCTTGCCGGGAGTTCTTATAAGCCATACTACGCCCGAGATAAACAATACTGCTACTATAACCCACAAAACTGTACCTTTTGTCATATGCATATTATAGATAAAAATCTGCCCATAGACTAGAACAGGCCAGTAAAGCCTACAGCTGCCATAACCATCATCAACATGATGCGCACGGTAGTGCCAAAGGCCGTTAAGACAAGGAATGGAAAAAGATGCATCCTTAGAATACCAACAGCCACAGTTACAGGCACGTTCGGAAAGAACGGCGTACATCTCATAGCCAGGAAAAGAATTTCATCATAAGAGCTTTCATTAAATCTCTTTTTGGTTCGCTCTACATCATTCCATCTTAAGCCAAAGTACTTGCCGAATTTGTCTATGGCAGGCTTGCCGCCGAAGTAGGATATGTAGTAGATCAAAAGCGAGCCGAGAGCTACACCGATTCCTACCGGCAAAGCTACGAACATGAATAGCTTAGAGAAGAGATCCAGAGAAAGCGGTCCTCTTAGAAACACTAGCTGGCTTGCAAAGATGAAGCCAAGAGGAAGTATGGATAAGAATTCATTTACTATAGAGACAAGAAGGATCGGATAAAAATTAGCTAAATTAGGGTCTAAAACTACACTTTGAGATAACTCTATAAGTCTATTTATCTCCCATGGCATTTCCTTGAGCTTTACTCATTAACCTTTGATGTTCTTCTGTATTAAGCAAACCGCATTTCTTAAATTTTTTACCGCTTCCGCACGGGCAAGGGTCGTTGCGCCCTACCGAAGGCTTTTCGCTTACCTCGGAGCGATTAGTGTCATTTACTTTTGCAGCCTGCACTTCTATAGACGAAGCAGAATTAACTTTCTCAAGAGCATCTATATTTATAGCCAAAATAAATTCTCCAATCTGTCTGGCAATAGAGACTTCCAGATCACGGAATAATCTCAAACCCTCTTTCTTATATTCCACCAAAGGATCTCTCTGACCATAAGCTCGCAAATTTACGCTTGATCGCAAATATTCCATCATTTCCAAGTGATCCACCCAGAAGAGGTCCATTGTCTGAAGGATTACTCTGCGAAGAGCCTCGACTGCCGCATCGGCATCCTCGCTCTTATCAAAAAATTCAGAAAGTTTCTTATTAATGTCTTCCTGTGTTTCTTCATCTGCTCTTGAGAGAAGGTCGCTGAGAACTTCTTCAACTTCTTGGCGGCCGCCTGTAAGAACTTTTCGCCTCTTGTTGTACATGGCTGTTCTCTGATGATTCAAAACATCATCAAAATTAAGAACATGCTTGCGCGAATCGAAATTAAGGCCTTCTATCTTGGCCTGAGCCTTTTCCAAGGAATTGGTTATCATCTTGTTTTTTATAGGTTCATCTTCAGGAATATTGAAGCGACCCATCATTGACTTGATGGCATCAACGGCAAATATGCGCATAAGACTATCCTCAAGAGATACGAAAAACTGTGTCCCACCAGGATCACCCTGCCTGCCGGCACGGCCTCTTAGCTGATTGTCTATGCGGCGCGCGTCGTGTCTCTCTGTACCTAAAACGAAAAGTCCTCCAAGACTCTTAACTTCTTCATATTCCTCCTTGCTTGAGAGAGCTCCGCCCAACTTGATGTCCACTCCTCGACCTGCCATGTTGGTGGCAATAGTAACCGCGCCTTTGCGACCGCCGTTGGCGATGATTTCTCCTTCCCTCTCGTGATTCTTGGCATTGAGAACTTCATGAGGAATACCCTCACTCTTTAAGAAATCTGACAAGAGCTCGTTGTTTTCTATCGACACTGTACCGATCAGCACTGGCTGACCTTTCTGGTTCAACTCCTTGACCTTGTTTGCCACCGCCCGCATTTTGCCTTTTTGAGTTTGGAATATTAAATCATCCTCATCTATTCTGGCTATCGGCTTGTTGGTAGGAATAACATAAGTTTCCAAGCCGTAAACTTTATAAAATTCTTCCTTGGATGTTTCCGCCGTACCGGTCATACCAGAGAGCTTGTCGTACATACGGAAATAATTCTGATATGTAATAGAAGCAAAAGTTCTGGATTCTTCTCTTATACGCACCCCTTCTTTGGCCTCTATAGCCTGATGCAGGCCTTCTGACCATCTTCTGCCGGGCTGGAGACGGCCTGTAAAAGTATCAACAATAATTATCTCACCATCCCCGCCTCGCGTCGGCGAGCCTTCGCGAGTCGAGGCGGGTTTGACCACATAATCCACGTCTTTTTTGTATATGGCCTTGGCTTTTACCGCAGTCTCAAGATGATGAACATACTTAACTCCGCCTTCAGTATAAATATTTTCCATGCCGAGAAGTTTTTCGGCTTTGGTAATACCTTCGTCAGAGAGAGAAATAGCTCGGAGCTTTTCATCAACCTCAAAATCTTTGCCTTCTTCAAGCTGGCGGGCAATACCGGCAAATTTGGTATACAACTCTCCGGCTGCGCCGGTGTTGCCGGAAATAATAAGAGGTGTACGAGCTTCGTCTATGAGGATGGAGTCAATCTCATCGACAATAGCATAGTGATGAAGTCTTTGAGCTAGATCCGGTGCCCGGTAGACAAGATTGTCTCGCAGATAATCGAAGCCGAATTCATTGTTGGTGCCGTAGGTGATATCTGCTCCATAAGCTTCTTTCTTGGAAGCAGGCCTTAGAAACTCATGGACAACATGAAATGAACCTGTCTCATCTCTCTCTTCATCCAGACTTTCTTCTTCTGAACCGGCTTGATCTGATGAACCAGTGTGATTTGAATCATAAAGATAAGAAGCGGAATGATTGAGCACTCCGACAGAGAGGCCAAGATAGTCGTATATCTGCCCCATCCAAACAGCATCTCTTCGCGAGAGATAATCATTAACGGTAACTAGATGCGCACCTTTGCCTTCGAGTGCGTTAAGATACATCGGCAAAGTTGCAACAAGAGTTTTTCCTTCACCGGTACGCATTTCTGCAATGCCTCCGTTATGCATCGCTATGCCTCCGAGAAGCTGCACATCAAAGTGGCGCATGCCTGTAGTTCTTTTTGAAGCTTCTCGGACAGCAGCAAAAGCCTCCGGCAGAATACTGTCTAAAGAAGCGCCGTTGGAAATTCTTTTCTTAAAATCTTCTGTCTTTGCCTTTAAGTCCTCTTGAGAAAGTTTCTCGAATTCTGCCTCCAGTGAGTTTATTTTCTCTACTATAGGCTTCCAAGAAGAGAGCTTTTTGGCTTCGTCTGATTTGAAAATCCCGCTAAATAAGGCCATAGGATGCCTATTTTACCACATTTTTAGGCTTAGGCATATGCAAAAAGAAAGCGCCCCGTACGGGGCGCTTTCGAAAGAAGAGCGTAAGAGTTATGCTCGCTTCTTGCGCTTTGCTGCTTTCTTTGCAGTCTTCTTCTTTGCTGCTTTTCTTTTTTTTGCTGCCATTTTATTCTCAACCCACAACTTACAACCTACAACTCACAATCGTTTGCATTTGTTGTCGGTCGTTAGTCGTTAGTTGTCGGTTAATTATTAATGTCCGTTGCACAAAAAATTTTTTACAAAAAATTTTTTGTGCTCGCGACCTGTATTAATTATCTTCTTCTTACTATGCGCGCACAATAGTTTAAACGAAAGAATTGTGGATAACCTACAAAATTATTTTTTAAAATTTTTATTTTATTTCAGATAATATTTTTTCTACTTCGTTTTTGTATTCAGGATGATTCTCTTCTATGTTATTCAAAATTGAAATTGCACTGGACTTATTGTCAGTCTCTACGAGAGCGGTGAAAAATCTTCCATCACTGAGAACCGCTTCTAAAGGAATATTTGAAAGCAATTCTTGTATCTGTTTCTGATCTCCGGCATATACAGATGCCACCAGATACATCAAACCTGCTCTGGTGTATTGAGGTGCCATGTCGTATGCAGCTTTAAATTCTTTAAGAGCAGACTCTAAATCACCCATTCGCAAATAAGTTTCCCCGAGAGAAAAATGTATGTCTTGCTTCTCCGGCATAATCTCTACAGCCTTGTTCAGATAAGAAAGAGCTTCTTCAAACTGACCTGTTCTTGAGAGAAAGTCTCCGGCAATGAGTTGTACCCGAGCATCAGAAGGAAAAGTTTGAGCCTGCTCTTGGACAGCAGCTGCCACGAAGTGGAAAAAATCATTCTTCTCTTCAATCGGAAGAGTACTTCTAAGTATGCCCAAAGAATAATTAGACATCTGGCCTGCAATTTCAGTCTGGCCGAGAGTAGAGGCATTGTAAGATTTTTCAAAATAATCTACAGCTACTTCGAGCTGATTCATTTGCATATATCTAAGAGCACTTATGAGCGATGCATTGGCAGATATCTGGCGTGCATTGCCGAAGTATAAAACCAATAGAAGCATGATGGCAGCCAGAGGTGCTGCCAAGTTAATGACTTTTGACTCTCCTACAACTGCATTTTCAAGAAGCACTTTCGCCTTCGATGCAGATTGGACATACGCGAGCAGAGAGAAGAACATTATGTAACTGATCAAGTTATCAAAGACAAATAAATTATGGAAGAAGTATGCCGCCACAAGGCCGGTAATGACAGACTTCTCTGCATAAGAAAATTCCTGACTCTTCCATGCCTCGAATAAAAGAGCTCCATACAAAGAAAGGTATGCCAAGAGTCCCAAGAGGCCGCCGGCGACCGCCCAATCGAGGAAGATGTTATGGGCGCGGTCGAACCACGGCTCTATGGCATACATGTCCGGACTGTAGTGCTCGTTGAACACATAACTAAAATTTTCTTGACCCCAGCCAAGGATAGGCTTCTCCTTAACTCCTTCTATTGCCATCGGCCAGATAAAAGATCTTCCGCCAGACTTTAATTCTTCGGTCGAAATGGAAGCAAAACGCGAAAGTACAGGACTATCTTGCACAAAGCTCGTATTCAAGAGAGCAAAGAAAGCTCCGACAATGACCACAAGTGAGACAAGCAAACCTATGGATATTTTTCTCAGCGAAGCATTCTGCTTATTCCTTATGTTGAGTATTGCCAATATAAAGATGCCGCCGAGAAGTCCGAGGATAGCACCTCTGGTAGCAGTGTGATAGAGAATGAAAACTTGGCCTGCAATAAGTGCTCCATAAATAAATTTAGAATATTTACTCTTTTTATTATTACCAGCCAATAAAAGCGCTGCGATGAATATATGCATGAGCATATAGACAGCCAAGTATGAAGCATTGCCGAGAGTACCGTCTACGCGGACGCCTCCCTGGTTTATAGTTATTGCTCCTGCCAATTGAAAGAGGCAGTAGACAACCATCAGACCGGAGGCCACTAAAGTAGTATTAAACCAGCGATTCCATAATGATACTCGTTTAGCTGCATCAGCACCGAAGACAGAGCTCATAACTAAGAAGAGTGCTCCCAAGTGCAAGAGAGTTATAAAGCCTTCCATACGCTCGAAGTTCGACCAAAAACTTTTGACCGGCGCCACACCTAAAATATCAGCCAAGCCGATAATTAATAAGAAAGAAGCAAGTGCGTAAAATATCGGCGTCAGTCGAGGCCTATAATTTTTATCAAGAAGGGCGAGGACAAACCAAGCTGCAAAGATAATTTCAACAATTATCCTGAAAGTAAATGCCTTAGTGGTGATAAAAGGGAAAAACAGCGAGCCTGATACAAGAAACACTATAAAAGGCAGTGCAAAGGTGCCTGCCAAAATCGTCCGCCTTAAAATAGCCCTCATCATCATTCCATGCTAGCAAAAAGGCCCTGCTTTTACTACAATCAAAGTCAAATGACTTCCGTCCGAAATTGGGCTTACAACCTCCTGCGCCGAAGCGAGCGCCTCTTCAAGACCGACATGGTTTATCTTACCAAAAGCGGATTTTGGCTGAATCTAAATTCTATTTTTATAAATCTTCTATCGTTTCTTATATCCATAGCCTTCGCCAGACTCATAAGCAAAGAGTCTTTCGGTACCTATCAGTTCCTCCTATCAATAGGAACAATCATCACTGCTTTTACCCTGACAGGCATGAATAATGCAGTGACTCAAGCAGTGGCACAAGGCTTCGAAGGTGTGTACAAACATGCAGTCAAGCTTCAGCTGAAACTCTCCGTGATACCAGCTGCTGTAGGAGTACTTATATCTGCTTATTATTTTTATAAAGGCAATACAGCTCTAAGTATTGGGATCTTGTTTATCTCTTTTATTATCCCAATTTTTTCAAGCTTTAATTTATATCAATCCATAACTTCTGGTAGAAAAGATTTTCGCGGAGGATTTTTCTTCTCACTTTTCTTTAATGGCATCCAGTACGGCATAATGTTCGCCAGCCTCTTCTTTATCGAAAACCCTGTTGTACTTGTGACCATCAACCTATCTAGTTCAGCCATATTGGCAGCCATATTGTATAAAAAGTCTTTAGTCAAATATAAGCCAAACAGTAAGACAGATGCATCATTTATCAGCTACGGAAAACATCTGAGCTTGATGAGCGCGTTCGCTACAGCCAGCTCGCGACTCGATAGCATCTTGGCATTCCACTATCTTGGTGCTGCGCAGCTGGCTGTTTATTTCTTTGCCACAACTATTCCGAGCAAGCTGGGAGGGTTTTTCAAGGCTGTGCCGGTAATGGCTCTGCCAAAATTTGCAGAGAAAAATATAGATGAAGTCAAAGAGTCTATTCTTGAGAAAACATTTATGTTTACAGCAATCGCTGCGCTTATGTCTCTAGTTTATATTCTGGCAGCTCCCAGCCTATACAAAATCTTTTTCCCTCAATATATGGACGCAGTGATTTACTCTCAAGCCTATGCTTTAGTTGTAGTCATAAGCACTCTGACAAGCCTGCCTATTACCGCTCTTTATGCGACAAGATCTAAAAAAGATTTATACATATACAACACTCTCTCGCCTATCTTTTCTATTGCAGCAATGTTTGTACTGATTGTTATGTATGGCATATGGGGTCTGATAATAGCCAGAGGCGCATCTAATCTTTTTAATTTTTTAGTAATTGCAACTCTGATAAAAATAGAAAATGGAACACCCGACTCAGTTGTTTAAGGAAACTATTAGGGCATGGCGAAGGTCTCCGGATTTTCTCCACTTCTTTGCTTGGATTAAGCTTGAATTAAAGAAGACTCTACGCATAGAATTCGACAATGAATGCAGCGAACCCTCCAAAGAAGCAATAGATGTGATTATGCCTACTGTTTCAAAGGACTACGATTTATTGGAGCTTTCAACTGCCTCATTGAAAAATATCTGCCATCCGGTAAATAAGGTTTTCATAGTGTCTGATGACAATGATGACATTAAAGCTTTTTGCCGGTCGCATGGATTCTATTTTGTAAACGAGAAGGATGTCCTAGGATATGGCAAGGAGCGCATTGAATATAATCCTAAAGGCCTGAACCGCTCTGGTTGGTTATACCAGCAGCTTCTTAAGCTAGCTGGAGACCGTATTGCAGAAAAGGATAATTATCTAGTACTCGATTCTGACACTGTACTGATCAATAAGCACAGCTTTATAGAAGAAGGAAGATTCATCTTCGCCCAAAGCTCTGATGAATATCATCAGCCATACTTCAAGGCATTTCGCCATCTCTTCAAGCATCCTGCACCCAGCAAAGTCTCTGCAACTTGCCACATGATGATATTCAATAAGCAGATACTCAAAGAAATGAAAGATGAAATAGAAACAAACACCGGTTTAAGTTGGGATAAAGCCATCATCAGCACCAAGGATTACGACGAATCGCAGAAATCGTGCTTTTGCGAATACGAGACTTACTTTAATTGGATTCTTTACCAATATCCGAAGCTTGCCGGCAAAAGGCCTTTCTACAACAAAGGGTTGAGCAGAAAACATCTCGACACCTTGGAGAACCTTCATAAAAATTATGGCGATGCATACAACTCCTTATCTTTCCATAATTACCTAACGGATTAATATGATAATTACCAGAATCTCCGGTGGACTTGGCAATCAAATGTTCCAATATGCTATGGGCAGAGCTTTGTCATTGCGAAATAATACCGAACTTTATCTTAATATTTCAGTCTATGAAAATAATACCCTTACTACCCAAAGAAGATTCCTATTAGATAAATTTACTGCTCCAATAAAAATCGCAACTAAGGAAGAATACAAGGCTCTAAATCTTCCAGAGATGTCTTCCTCTTCTCCTTGGGCCAAACTCAGACGCAAGCTCCTTAGGTTAAAAGAATCAAATAGGCAAATATGCCAGCGCAGGTTTATAACCGAACCATCATTTGATTTTCATATGGAACTTTTAAAAGCTGATAACTGTTTCTTGTCAGGCGTATGGCAGAGTGAAAAATATTTCAAAGATCAAGAAGAGCAGATAAGGAAGGACTTTAACCTGAATGAGTCTTTATCTCCTTCTGCTAAGAACTGGCTGGAAAAAATTAACTCCTCTCTCGCAAGCGTATCTCTGCATGTAAGACGAGGAGACTATGTAACCGACCCGAAAACCTTATCAAAAATCGGTCTTTGTTCTCCAGAGTACTACAAGCAGGCAGTCGAATACATAAACAAAAAAGTTGATAACCTTACATTCTTTATATTTTCTGATGACATAGACTTTGTCCGAAATCATATGAATTTGCCGAAAAATTCTTTATTCGTATCTTCAGAAGACATAAAGGACTACGAAGAACTTATGCTAATGAAAGCTTGCGACCACAATATAATAGCTAACAGCTCATTTTCTTGGTGGGGCGCGTGGCTAGGCAGCAACCCAAAGAAAATTGTCATAAGCCCTAAAGAGTGGTTTGCATCCGGAATAAAGACACAAGATCTCATACCTGAGAACTGGGTAAGAATTTAGGATTTTCTAAGAAGATAAATCTCCTCATGATAGAGGGAAGGAAACAGGTAAAAAACTTTTTCAAAGACAGACTGGATAATTGCAGCCAGCACAGGAAGCTTCCAAATAGTAGGCACATAGAATCCGTATGGCCTAAATTTCACAACTTCAAATTTATCCTTTATTAAATTTATATATTCTTTTCGAGACAACAGGTTATGATAGTCGGCTTCTTGATTATTTAAAAAATTGTGTAAGGATTTTTTCGCAGCAAATGAAACTATGTAATATCCTTCATCTTTTAAATGGCTGAAGGCATACTCTGCTTCTTTTCTAGGATCAGTGAAGTTTAAAACGCCTGTTTCCACGATAATATCCGCACATATTTCAGGTTCTATGCCTCTTTGGTAAAATTCTAATTTTTCTCCAGACTTGGCTTTGGCTGCTTCCAACATTTTATCGGAAAGATCTATACCTATAGCCTTATCCGGATTAATCAATTTAAATACCTCTCTTAAAACATACCCGTCGGCGCAGCCTATCTCTAAAAGAGTTCCGCCTTTTATATTCAAACTTGCTGCAAATTGCAGCACAATCTTCAATCTACGCTTAAAAAGAAAATGAGAATACTCCGTAGTTTTTACTGGATATCTCTTGGATGAATAAACTAGAGCTTCGCGGGAATAAAAAAGCGTGTCTTTCATCTGTTTATTTTCAACTCTACTATATACCTCTCTTTAGAAACCTGCACTGTGTCGCTTTCATAATCAGCAAAAAGTTTTAAAAACTCATCAAGCGAATGCCCTGAAAGGTCTTCGTGGAACTCACCAATAAGATAAGGTGGCAAATTAAGCGGTTGAGAAAAGATGTCATATTCGGCTCCTTCTATATCAAATTTGATTAAATCCGCTTCCGCATGTTTCAACAAAACTTCAGACAAAGAAACAGACATTACTTCTATAGCCTGAGTTCCAGGTCTTTTCTTAAAAGAAGACGACATAGAACTTGTAGCATTCTTATAGAAAGTAACTCTGCCCTGCTTAGCACCTATAGCTTCATTTATGCACACCACGCCTTCAAACCCGGTATTCTTTTCAAGAGTTTTGAAAGTCTCTGGATCCGGTTCATAGGCATATACGGAAGCTCTAGGATACATAATCTTCCAATAAATTACTGACATTCCTATATTGCTTCCGATATCTATTATTTCTTTAGGAATAAAATCCTTATCAAGCCGATACTCTTCATCAATAAATACTTCTTTTATAACAGCAAAATCAGTAGGGCTGGACAAAGAGACTTCAAAATCTTTACCTTTGAAATTAAATTTGAACTTTATACTTGTTTTATCTGCACCAGTGCGGCTCCTGACAATAAGATATGAGGCTTTTAACAAGATGCTAAGAAACCCAAAAATGTTCGTAGACAGGCAGGATGCTATTTTTATATATGCACTTATTCTTTTTTTGAGCTTCATATATGTTCGAGACTCAGGATTTCTTTTACCTTATTATCCCATGAATTCAGTCCGGCACTAAGGAATGCTTTGTCTGCCTTCTCTCTTGCAGATGAGTAATCCAGAAACACTTTCTTTATTGCCCTAGACAGTTCATTGCTGTCATCAGGCTTACAAAAGATAACTTCATTATCATCCACGGCATCGCGTATAGACGGTATATCTGAAGCGATGATAGGCACTTTGGCGGCCATATATTCGTATAGCTTGAGAGGTGAAGTATAGAAACTCGAAACTCCGTTATCAGACCTATTCGGAATCACTAAGACATCGGCGCTTTTGAGAAATATTGGAAGGGTCCAGCGATCGACTCTTGTAAAAGCTTTCACATTCAGTTTGCCTAATCTTTCTATACGACCCACCTCATCCGGAGTTCCTCCAACAACAACCAGTAAAGTATCTGGGTCAAACAGATCGGCAGATTCTAGAAGAATATCCAAACCTTTCCAAGGATGAGTGAAAAAGGAACCGGCATACAAGGCAATTTTTTTATCGGTGGGTAAGCCTAGTTTTTTACGGGCAGAGATTTTATCTACTGATATGTTAAAGGCATCAATATCCACGCCGTTATGGATGACAGATATTTTATCTTCATTTATTCCTGCACCGACAAGTTTATCGTGTATATATGTTGTTTTAACAATTATCCTACTAGCTCTTTTCCATAAGAATCTATGCAGAAGATTCATGTGCTTTGGAAAGCTATGCATCTCAAGGAAAAAATCTTTGATGAACAATCCGGTTAATTGCTCTCTTGTATACACAAGGTCTCCTTTTGATATTTCTTTGACGGCACTAAGCAGAAATAAGACCGTAGAGACAAAGAAACCTACCTTGCCGAGAGTATACCAATCCGGAGTATCTATCTTCTTTATTTTAAAATTATTTTCTACTCCATAATACTTATACGGGTCATCCAAGATTGGAGTCTTTCGGTCAGGGACGACCAGTTTTACATCCAAACCTTGCCGACTGAATGCCTCGCACATTTTCATTATTTGTATGCCATGGGCCTTCTCAGTAGGCAGTCTTATGTTTGCTATATAAATGAACTTTTTCATTTTAATTATCTTGAAACCGGTTTTTCATAGAAAACTACCATCTGAAAATTTTTTCGGAGCAAAGGACTGATAATATTATTTATAAAATGGGCTACTGAATAAATGGCGAATGAAAATACCATGAATATGAAATTGCCAAAAGTCTTTCTTTTTTTAAATCTCTTTAATAGGTGCAGAGAGCCAAGCTCATACTTTAACCTAGGCGGACGAGTGAAGACTGAATAGACAGGTTTTAAATCCTGCTCAGCCATAAGCGAATTAAGGTTTGAGTAGCTGAACTGGAAGAGATGGTGCGGCGGCGTAGCCGCCGCCCACGGAATACCAAATATCTTATAAAAACGAAGAGTTGCTCCTGCCCACAAACAGTCCATATTTGGTGTAGAAATGACGATAAACCCTCCCGGCTTTAGGAATTTACCGGCAGTTTTAATAAATTTACGCGGATCATTAACATGCTCAATTACATCACCTAGGTAAACAACATCAAAACTCTCTTTATCAAATGGTGCTGTATCTAAAAAGCCTCGATGAACAGCAAAACCGTTTGCTTCGGCAATTGATGCCGTGCGTGCATTGATCTCTACTCCCGTGCACGAAAAACCTTTTTGCTTTGCCCAAAACATGAATTGACCATTCGAACACCCCACATCGAGCAATGTGCCAGCATTCTTTTTCTCTACAAGAAAGTCCAAGGTCTGCCTTGATTTACTATCTTCTGGCCTTGCAGCTAAATCATTTCTTTTATTACCCTGGTAACCAGACTCATAAGAGTAAACCTCTTTCTTGAGCCACTCAGCTCCAGGTTGCGGGAAGACGAAAGATAATCCGCAAACTGGGCAGAGGTACTCGTCGAAACCGTCCTTATTCATAAGGAATTCGGAAGCCGTTGAGCAGATATGACAGGTTGGATTCATGATCTTTTAATAACAAGAAGTAGCTTTCGTCGCACCCTTTCTAAGAGCCATAGTATATTACAAAGATACTTATAGCACAGTATGTAAATGTAATTTAGTATCTTACTCCTAAACTCTATGAACTTGAAAGTTAGATGGGGAATATTTGGATTGATATTTCTCGCATAATCTCTGTCTCCGCTTTTGTCTTCTGCAAGGTAGCGTTTGAGCTTTTCTTCCATTTTATGAAAATCTATATAACCGAAATGCTTAATGCGATAAGGGGAAATAAAAGTCCGTCCCGGCACTCCGCGAATATCTCCATTATGAAGTTTTTGATTCTTGAAATAGGCTTCGGGAAGATTGCGCCACATACTCCTTTGCGGATGCAAGGTATAAAGGTAATAACCACGATCAAATCGATATCTTGTTTTCGATAGCCAGAAATTGCACATGCGGAAAGTAATGCGATTATATTTGGAATGCATGTATTTCTCTGCTTCCTTGCGAGTAAAATGATTCTCAAAAACCTCGTCGGCATCACACCACAATATCCAATCCGCACCAGAGGCTTTCGCCTGCTCTAGTAACATGATTTTGTCGCGGCCCTCATCATATCCGACTGTATGCATAATCTTTCTAATCTTCGGGTAGGCTGCAAATCTCAGAAGGGTGCCGTCTGTTGAGCCATTGTCGACAATTATTATTTCATCAACAATCTCTGAGAGCTTCTTTAAGCAATCATCAATGATGTCTATCTGATCCTTAATGCGTAATATGGCTGTCAGTTTCATAAAGTTGAGATACGAGCTGTTCTCCCAGCACTTTTGCATCTAATTTTGAAATAAATTTGGCATATGCAGCCTCTCCGAGAGATTTACAGATCTCAGGATGAGCGTAGAGATACT
Organism: uncultured Candidatus Saccharibacteria bacterium; assembly: GCA_964618905.1. Taxonomy (GTDB): domain Bacteria; phylum Patescibacteriota; class Minisyncoccia; order Phycocordibacterales; family Zambryskibacteraceae; genus CAZUDK01. Next base: position 12,042 of record CAZUDK010000005.1, on the reverse strand, counting down.
CGATCTTTTCTGCAAGCTCACGCCCGTCAGCTGCCTTACAAAATATCATATCCTTATTATCTTCAAAAACTTCCTTGATTGCAGGAGAGTTAGCTGTAATGACAGGTTTTGCCATGGCTACATACTCGTATACTTTATTTGGAATGACTCTCAATGTCTTCTCAGTATCACCAAATATCCCAAGGCATACAGAAGACTCGGCAATGAAATCTGGAATCGCTTCAATAGGCACCTTGCCTATGAGTTCTACATTGCTCAAATTATTTGTTTGGACAAGATTTTTTATAATCATTTCTTCTTTTCGGAGGGATAAATGCAATAGTGGTCATGCTTGTCTTATGAAGTTTCTGTACAAATTTAAATGACTTGTAACAACTTTATGATTATTGAATTTTTCTTTTACAAATTTTTGTGCATTTTCCCCCATAGTTTGGCGTGCACCTTTATTATTTTTCATATAGAGGATTTTTTCTTGAATAGCATTCACATCTCTCTCTTGGATAAGAAAGCCTGTCACTTTATCATTGATTGCATCTGGTATACCTCCACTTATAGTTCCAATTGAAGGTACTTTGTGTTGCGCTGCTTCTAAAAAAACTATTCCCAGGCCCTCAATATCCCCACTAATCTTGTCGAAATATGAAGGCATGCAAAATACACCAGCTATCTTGTAGAATGGTTCTAAATTTTTTCTTCTCCCAGCAAAGTATATTGAATTTGAACATTTAAGTAATTCCGCTTTACTTTCAAGAAATTGTCTCTCTGGACCAGTTCCAACAAAAATAAGTTTGACCCTGTCGTCACGAATAGTTGCAACTGCATCTAAAAGTTCATGACAGCCTTTACGCTTTATTAAATTTCCAACAAATAGCACTACAAAGTCATCCTCTCGTATATTAAACTCCTGGTTAATGGTATTTATTTCGGATTCAGAAGCAGCTTTCACATTATCTGGAAGTGCATAACCAATGACCTCTGAAGTCATTGGGCCTAAATTCATTTTTTCCTCTACCAACCTTCTAATATTTTTCCCCAAAGCAATAGATTTAGTTGAATGGACAACTGCCCATCTCTTAGCCCATTTTGTGATGCCTCTTCCCTTGTTAGTGAGAAGGTCTGTGCCGTAATACGAAATAAAAACTGGTTTTCCTAAAATATATTTTCCGAAAATCAGCACAATAAAACCAATAGGAAATGCAGTAGTAGCATGAAAAATATCACTTTTACGATGACGGAACATCAACTTCCAAGTATTAATACATATACTCAACAGCGAAGTTCCAGACTGTCTTGTTACATGTAATTTACTATTTATGTACTCTTCATTATTATTCTGATTTTTCATGGCTAATACATTTACAAACTTAACATCTGGTGAAAGTGCCAAATGAAAACTCAAGCTTTCAGTAAGTGAGGCTATTCCGCCTTTTGTGGGGTCGAAGTCTGTGGTAATGATACAAATATTTAATGTCTTCATGCTAGTAAGCTACTGATACTCTTAATTAGTTTTTTTGTATCATACTCACTTCTTATTTTTCTTGAAAGCTTCTCGGCTAACTGAGCCTTATCGGAACTTTTTATAAAAGAGAGGATTTTCTCAGATAAATTTTGAGCATCATGGTAAAAGAACTTACTTGATGAATCCCCATAGACACCTTCAAATGCTTTATTGGTTACAAAAACTGGACAACCCATAGCCAATGACTCCAATACAGCCTTGTCCATACCACCATCTGGAGCAGCATTTACACTCAAGGTCATTTCTTTATATAACTTTGGTATCTCAGAGTTCCGTATGCTTCCCTTCCAGACCACATGTTTCTCTACATTCAGCTCTCTAACAAGGTCCTCCAACTCTGATTTATATTTTTTATCATCAGCTGTTATAGGCTCACCCACAAGATATAGTGACTTAACCTGTACTTCTTTTTTGAGAAGAAAACTTAGTCCTTTTATAATCATATATATATTCTTAATTCGTGTAATTCTACCTACGTGAATTATTGAAATAGGCTCATCAAAACTCCGTGGGGAATATGTAAATCTATCTGTATCTATGCCATGCCCCACATAACGAACTTTCTTGCTACGCAAACTGAAACTTTCGGGAGCTGAAGTGAAAATTATATCTGCAAATTTTTCTGCCAGCCATATTCTGGCGTTAACTGCTTTATGAACATACCAAAGGCCGATTTTCTTTCCCAAGATTCTCCAAAGTAATCCTCCTAAAATGGCATACTCTGAATTCATGTGTACAAACACGGAGTCATAGTTTTTCCTCTCATTCCAAATATATTTATAAAACCGGCTGACATAAATTATCTTTTTGAAAACACTATGATATATCATAGTGTTTTCTTTGCCGAGGGACAGCACTTTTACATTTTCTGGTAAGTTATACTGCCCTTTCTCCAGACAAATCACAATTATTGATTCTGCATGCTTGGCGAACTCCTCTATCCAACGGTGGAAAAAACCTAATATAGGGTCTTCTTTGTCGACTTTTTGCGTAAGAATCAGGAGTCTCATACTTTTACTTTTTTGGAAGTTTCTTGCCAATTCTTTGCCAGTTCCCGAAGATAATCATCTTTCGATAAGAGCTTCTGCTCCAGAGTATGCCTCATATTAATTCTCAGATTCTCTCGCTTTTGGTTATTTTCGATGAGATCTATTATGGCACTGGCGAAAAACTCTGCATTTCCAGGCGGGCAAATGTACAGTTCTTTTTCATCCTGAAGCTCTGCTGCAATACCGACAGGCGTGCTGACGACAGGTAAACCGGATAGACCAGCTTCCACAAGCGAAAGACCATAACCTTCAAATACACTTGTTTGAATAAAAACACTGGCTGTCTTGTAATAAGAGCCAAGACTCTCCTGCCAACCTTCGAATGCCACGCCGTTTTCAAGACCAAGCGACTTGGCTAAAGCCTTCAATTTACCTTCCTCTGGACCGGAGCCTACCACCACAAGCCCGACATCAGGAAACTTTGTGCGTATTATAGAGAGGGCTTTAATAGCAGTCGGCAAGTCTTTCTCCGGAGAAAGGCGCGAGACCGCAAGAATAGTAAACTGCCAACCAAATCGCGCACGAAGATCGAAAGTTATAGGATCATCTTCCACTCTTTTCTGGTCAACATAAATCGGCAGTACGACAATCTTGTTCAGCGCATCAGGAAAGTTTATAGAAATCCCCTCTGCAAGAGGTTTGCTTACAACTCGTATTTCATCTGCATTCTTTATGGTCTTTCTAAAGATGTTCCGGCGCAGAGAATTCAAGAACCCTTTGAAGTAAGGAGAGAACGGGTCGGTGTGCAACTGCACTTCCAGAGGCAGCCTCCATTTCTTCTTGACTTTAAGTCCTGCCAGGCCGCATTCAAACGGATCTTGAGCAGTTATGACAGACAAGCCTCTTACAAATTTCTTTTCTTTTACAATTTTTTTGCCGAGACTCGATGCATCATGCACATATAAAAATTTGGAAGAGGAATTGGTGGGATAAATCCATATATTAGGTGCAATATGTCTTTCTTTAAGACCGAGGGATTTTAGGGCAAAAACAATTATATGAAGCTCGGCTGCCAAATTTCCGTATTCTTTAATGCGTTCAGAAACTGCACTTCCCTCCTTAAAGAGATTCCTGTCTGACCCTATCATTAAAACTTTTAATTCTTTTTCCATATATCTGCGAATTCTCCAGCAACATCTTGCCATGAATGTTTGAATGGATTCCTGGCAATCTCGGCTTTATGCTCTCGATAAACATTATAATCAAGCATTCTTTCAATAGCGACTTCCCAGGCTTTTTCATTTTTAGGATCTAAAAATTCACCCCCTTTTGGAAACAGCTCTGACAATCCGGTTTCGCGTGTCATAAGAAATGGCTTATTGAAAGATATTCCTTCTAAAATGAAATTCGGACATATATCTGTAAGTGCAGGAGAAACAACACAGTAGCTTTCCTTAATTTTCTCCAAAATTTTTTCTCTCGGTTCGTTTGTAACTATCTCTAAGGAAAAATCTTTGTGTTTTGGACTGACTTTCTCTGCTGCTTTCTTTAGTATGCTTATATTTTTCTCCGGTATAATGCGGCCAGCCCAGAGAAAATTCTTCTGCTCTGGAATGGGAGTCTCCCCCCTCTCTGGCATAAAGTTTCTAACAACTCCCAGTCTGTTAGATTCCAATGAATAAGCCTCTTTCCAGATATTCATTTGCCAGACGGTATTAAAAGCAAGAAAATCCGCTTCTCTAAGAATCTTTTTTGTTACTGTCAGGATTATTCTTTCTTTTAGATTAAGTTTAGGAATAAATAGATAGAATTCCTTTAATGTAAGATTGTCCGAGGTTCTGTTTAAGTATGCAGAAAACAAAAAATCTCCGCCTACTCTCAGGGTTATCTTTCTCTTTAATAACCCGGCCAGCATCACGGAAGGAGCCCCGACGCTATATGTATCAAGTGCCAATATTTTCTCCGCCCAAAGAAAATGAGGGAAAGCCCTGAGCGTAAAACAGGCATGCCTTAAGCCTGTGGGTAAAAATTTTTCTAAACGACCATAAGACACCAGTCTAGCTTCATGGCCGAGAGCTTTAAAATTTTCCTTAAGATTGGGCCCATACTGGGCAGGACCGCCGACATCCTTACCGGACAATCCGGAAGTGATAAGTATCTTCATTGGCTTTGTCTGCCGGTTACCAGTATTTTCATATATCACTGAACACTCTACTACGCATCTCTTTCGCTATCAAATCCCAGCTGTATTTTTCTTTTGCAAGATTTTTGCCGTTCTTTATAAGCTTCTCTCTCAGTTTCTTATCGTTCAAAAGCCTCTCAACCTGCTCTGCTATGCTCTTCGGATTCTTCACTTCGCAGAAAAGTCCCGTTTCTCCATCTTTGAGAAAATCCACTATGCCTCCTACTGGAGTGCCTATTACCGGCAGGCCGGCAGCCATCGCCTCAACGAAAGAATTTCCGAAGCCTTCAGAAATAGAAGGTCGCAAAAAAATATCCGAAGCTTGAAGATATTGCGGAATTTCATGATACAAATGATGTCCAAGAAACTTAACCCTCTCTTCCACTCCCAGATTCTTTGCTAAATTTTTAAGGCTTTCTTTAAGCTTACCTTCTCCAACAATAAAGAGCTTGGTGTTGTCGGGCAAAAATTTTAAAGATTCAATAATGTCTCCAGTTCTATTTTTTGTTACCAATCGAGAAGTGGTTACAAGCAAAACATCATCTGAGCTGACACCGAACTTCTCTCTTATCTTCTGTCTGTTGCCGTAATCTTTCTGAAATATTTCCAGATCTACACCATTAGGGATAACCTCTACTTCTCCTTCATAACCCATGGCATGAGCATAATCGGACAAGTAGTTTGATATAGCTTGAACTTTATCGGCATTAATAAAAATTTTCTTGAAAAAAGGATTGATGTAATAGAGAGAGCGCAATTTCATGTACCATACAGGGTCACCCTCCTGAAGAGTAAGGATATATTTAACTTCAGGGAAATTATATTTAAAGAATAGAGCCGCGCCTCCGGCGCGGGCAGCCATAATAGCCCATATTGCATTATAAGGCTGCTCCATGTGAAGCTTCTTGGCATAGAGGTATGCCTCCACCGGAAAAGTAGTCTTGGTGCTTTTGATGCGATGCACTGACACATTACCTACTTCTTCTTTGAGCTTTTGAGATTTGCCGGTAAGCATGGTTACCATATCGAATTTCATGTCCGGCAACCGTCTAGTTATTTCCTTTACAGCTATTTCTGCGCCTCCTTCGGAAGGATAATATGCAAGCGATAATATTAATATGCGTTTATGTTTAAGAGGCATCAAGTATTTTCTTTAATTCTTCAGGTGAAGGGCCGTTGGGGCCGGCGGCGGGGGTACTTTTAGATTCAGCTGAAGTAGAGGCAGAGGCAGAAGGTTTTTTTGGTGTAGGTGTGGCACTCTTTGGTTTTGGAGAAGCATCTTTCGACATTTCCTTGTTGCCGACAACTGCGTTCAAAGCCGCCTTCAGATCAGACACTTTCTTTGCATCAGGCTTGCGTTGGTTATCATTTTCCTTCTTGAGAGAGGTTAGCGAAGTTTTATCCAAAGGTTTAAAACCTGCTTCAACCCCTGATTCATTTGAACCTTTAGAAGGGAGCTCCTCTATAGCCATCTTCTTAAGATCTTGAAGATTTTGATCTCTCCTCTTATCAAAGCTCTTGCTTATTGGAGCTTTAGACCCGACACTTCTTGTATCAATAGATTTTGCTTTCTTGACGGGAAAGTCTTTTGCTCCAGCACTTTTCTCTGGCAGAGCATCCTTGCCATCATTATGCCATTCGACGATATCAGCCTCCACAACTTTTCTTGGTCTGGCAAATTGGTTTCGGGAACTGTCTTTGATCTCTTGCACAAAAGATCTCTCCTGCTTTTCTATGGGAGGAAGACTCATCGCCGAGAAAGGCTGAGAACTTACGCCGTCTATCATGAGCTTAAGATAGATTTGGAAAGAGCCCAAGTTAACCAAGTCCTCTGCTGTAAAGACGGGCGCGAACTCCTTTTCCAACACTTCTGCGTCATAAGCGCCGACTCGGAAAGTTATCATCGTTCCCACGTTGCCGAATACTGCATCTCTCACCTCTTCTTCCATCTGCTCTATATACTGGTGAGCGATAGTGAGATTGAGCTTATATTTGCGAGCTTCGGAAAGAATGTCCGCAAAAGACTTATTGGCAAAAGACTGGAACTCGTCTACATACAGATAAAAATTTGGAAGTTTCTGAAGCTCCGAAGCACTGGCATCGGCGCGGCTCATGGCAGCCAGATATATCTTGGTTATAAGCATCGAACCTAGAAGGTTAGCATTCGACTCGCCCACGCGACCCTTGGAGAGATTCACTATCAAAATTTTTCTCTCATCCATTATTTTGCGGATATCGAAAGAAGAATGCGGCTGACCGATGATATTGCGCACCAGCGCATTAGATGTAAATTGACCAACCTTGTTCTGGATAGCCGGAGTAGCTTCAGCTGCAAAGCGGTCTGTATATTTGGCAAACTCGTCTACCCAGAAAGAGCGTACTGAAGGATCTTTAACATTCTCCACCACTTTGTTTCTGTAAGCCTTGTCCGAAAGAACTCTGTTTACTCCAAGGAGTGTAGAGCCGGGGTATTCAAGAAGCGCCAAAAGAGTATTCTGCAAAATATAAGCCATGCGGGCAGACCATGCATCCACCCAGATTTTTTCAAATGTAGACATCAAACCGTTGACCACCAGGTGCCTCTTGTCCGCACCAATATCTTCCATGATATTGAAAGAGACAGGATATTCGAGGTCAAACGGAGCAAAATAAAGAACGTCTTTTACGCGCTCTTCCGGCACATACTCGAGAAGTTTTTCGGCTGTAGAACCATGCGGGTCAATGAAAGCAAGACCTTCGCCGGACTGGATATCCTGAATGGCCATATTCTCAAGCAAAGTAGATTTACCCATACCTGTCTTGCCGATGACATAAACATGCTTGAGGCGATCCTTGGACTTGATACCAAAAGGAACATGAGTACTTCGAGAGTCTGTTTCCGCAAAATATGTAATCTTTTCCTGGTCCATAGCTAAGATAATTATACCCCGTGAGATAGTTTTGTTCCATATTTTAACCGGTTTTTCAAGTATCTTTTTCCCCAAGCAGTTTTTAAATATTTTTCTCTGATGCGAGCATCCTTTTCAGATAAGCAGGCTTCATAATATATAAGTTTCCATGGACCTCTATTTTTCGTGGAAAATACTTTATCACTATTATGTTCAATCAAACGACGTTTTAAATCGTTTGTAGAACCTGTATAAAACTGCTTGGGCGATTTTATTACATACACATAGTACATACTTTTATTATCTCATGGGGTTATACAATATTTAGGCTTGCCTATAAAGAAAATGCCCCGAAGCGCGTGTGCGCTTCGGGGCTGCCAGACAACTGGCAATTGAAAAACTAGAGTCGGAGCCGACGACTGCGAGCATACCGCCTTATCTCCATGACCTGGCTGGGCGCGCAGCTCTGAGCGAGCTGGTATGCTTGCCGTATGAGACGCTCTCCGTCTATCCTGCCGCCGGGAAACTTGTCTCGATAGAAAGTACCGGCTTTAAACATGACGCTCGCAAGTTGTCTGCGAGCTGTCTTCGGTTCTTCCTTTCGAACAATGACATCCTTCAGATCGATAGCTTCCCGGACGTACACCTCCACATCGGCGGCCAAGTATCCCATCTTGACCGCAGCATGTGCGAGCATCAGGAGATTGAGCGCTCTTTCACAGGGCGCTTCCCTACCCTCCCTGTAATAGGGATGCTCGCAGGAAACTGCGGCAATCAAAAGATCGGTCGCCACTTCGTAGAGTGATTCGCTCTCGCCCATCACCCTGCCAAAAACAGGCGGCATGGCTACCATCGGCGCTGCCAGCATGCTCAACTCCGCAGGAGAACGGTCAAAATACGTCCGTCCTTCCTGCTTGTCATGATCGAGCACACGCAGCGAGTGGTAGCAAGCCTTGTAAAGGTGATAAGGGGCAAGAAGAGGATTCTCTTCGACGGCGGAGCAGTAATAGCCGACCATTATCTGGTGAGCCTCTGCGATCCGTCCTTTGCGCCTCAGCCGATGGTACTTGAGGCGATGCTTGCCTTTGGTCCACACCATGCTGATGGGGCGCCGATACTGTTCCTTCCCGATGACTTCCTGATTCGAAATCAAAGTCACGAACTCGCCTCCAGTTATAAGTTTATGATGTGCTTCCGTTTTTTATTATAACATTCTTTGTATTGAAGTCAATAAAAGCTGAGGAAGCAAAAGAATAAGCCGGAGCGCACGCGCGCTCCGGCCGAAAAAACCAAAAACCGATCATTCGTTGGCCTTTCTCACCTTTATCTTGTGAAAGGGGACAAAAATACATATGAACAACACAGTTGCCATAAGAAATGAAAAGAAAGCACCGAACCACCATAACACCCATTCGATTATGCTCGACGCCTTGAAGAACTGCGTCCCGCAAATGCCAGTAATCAGGAGGAGGGCGAGAAGCATCATCAACACTACCAACACCTTCACCACATCAACTACCGTGCCTCTTATGAATTCCATCTCAAGCCTCCAGAAAAATGTTTGGAAAATTGGCTGAGGGCACTCGAATATCTTTTATTATTATAACAGCCAATTATTGGCTGGTCAAACCAGAGCTTTCTGGAAGCAGAGCCGCCCTAGTATATTCATTACCCGCATTCCACAAAAGCCAGCTAGAGAGACCTATGTCATAAGAAGCCTGCATCTGATCCCGTACCATCTCGGAAGTGTAGTCGGCTCCAAGGTCAAAATCTTGCAGCCATGGCCGAAGCTTGGAAGGCGGAGTAGTTGTTGCCCCAGTCGAGTCAACAGTGTAATTGCCTCTCGAGATATTGAATGCCCGCTCTCTTTCCATACCGCTCGACATTGCCGCCTTTACCACCTCATACGGATGATCTGCAGGATTCTGGTAGCCGTTCCATGTTGCTGGATAGTGAGAAGGATAAACCATCGGGTCGATAAAATCGAAGTAAGGCAAAGCTCTTTCAAGAACTTGACCTATTCCCATATCATCCCTAACAGTGGTCACCATACCAAAAAGATCTGCAGACGTTTTAGCATCAACATCTGACAAATTTTTGTGCAGATACTTAAAGAAGCCTTCCAAGGTTTCAGCCTTGGTAGACGAAGCATTCATCCAAGAGTAATAAGTATCTTGAATATTTCCATCTGAAGGATATCTGACATAATCAAAATTGAGTTCATCAAAACCCAAGTTATACGAAGCCTTGGCGATATTTACTATGTAATCCCAATACGGCGTAGCTCCTACATCTATGAAAGAAAGACCTTTCCTGTCTCTCCAAACCTTGCCGGTCGATTCGCTTTTGACAGCCAGCTCCGGATGCAGCTGCGAATAATACGGATCCTGAAAAACAGAAATCCTACCTATCACATATATGCCTGCATCATGCAATTTAGCTATGAAATCTCCCAAGTCTTTGACCTTGCATCCCGAAAGTCCTGCTATGTCATTTGTCTGCAGAGCTTCATCTTCAAAAGAGATAATGCCAGTAGCATCTTTTATATCTATAACAACTGTATTGAGTTCTGTATTGTCTATAAGCTCCTTAAGAGAAGACCTCCAACTTGGCACACCAGCCACACAAGAAGTCATGTATATAGCCTTGATAGGTTCAGGAGTTGATATGTGAGAAACTTTTTTTGTCTCGGAAGCTGTAGCGGTTGGAACATCAACCGGAGCTTTATTTACATAACTTGTCTTTGATACTCCCGGAGCAACAAAAGCAAGTACAGCCAAAACAGCACCTCCGCCTAAAATATAAAGAGGAGTACGCAGGAAGCTGAACATGATTAAGGAAGTGGATTATCTATACTGTTCCAATTAATATCTGTAGACCTGCGGCCGCGCTGACCTGTCTTAGGATAAAGATCCGTTACCTTTCTTGTATATTTTCTCTTAGCTTTTTTAGCTTTTGGTTTTTCTTCTTCTTTTTTATCTTCTTCGACTTCTTCTACGTTTTCAGCTTCTTTGCTATTCTCTTCTTCTTTTGACTCTTCGATGGTTTCTGATTCTTCATCTTGATTTTCTACTTCCTCTGCTGGTTCTTCCTGTTCTTCCTGTTCTGTCTCTTCCGATCCTAAACCTTCGTCAAGGACCTTATTGTCTTCTTGGTTTAAAGAAGCTGATTCCTCCATCATTTTTCTAACTTCCTGGCGCTTTTGAGCTTTGGCTCTTAAAGAGATCTTCTTGTCTATTGATGACCAAATGGACAAAAGAACAAGTGAGAGTCCTGCAAGCACCTGGAAGAGAGACTCCCAACCTCGCGGGAATCCAAGTATCGGCAAAAGAGCTACGAGCACGCCGATGGTTATAATGGCCTTTTTTCTGTTCATTAAAAATCATTATAGCAGCTAAAACCCATCAGTCTAAGTTTGTCTTGGGGGTAAATTTCTGGTATATTCTCTGAGAATTGCGTGCGTAGCTCAGCTGGTAGAGCACACGACTGATACTCGTGAGGTCCCAGGTTCGACCCCTGGCGCACGCACAGAATAAAAGGCCGGCTTATGCCGGTTTCTTTTATTCTGTGTTGGATTTCAGGGGTCGAACAGGAGAGGGGTCGGGAGAAGATAATCCTCTCCCGTGGAGGAAGGCTGGGAAAACCGTGGGTTTCCCAGAGTGAAGACCCCTATTTCTCGACCGCAAGTAAGAATAAATCTTGCTATTATATTAAGAAAATGAATATCCGAGAATTCCAAGAGAAAGATCGAGAAGCAGTAGAAAAAATCTTTGCCTTGCATTGGACAGATCCTGAATTTCTCAAGGAGCTTTCAAGTGAATTGCATTTATATGTTCAAAGCAACCCTGAGGGAAACTCATTATTTTTTATAGCAGAAGAAGGAGAAGAAATTATTGGAATCGCCGGCTTCAAAAAACTGCCCAATTATCTAAAACCTTATGCAACAACAAATAATCCAGTTGAATTTTATGTCATTGCAGTAAAAGAAAAAAGAAAAGGCGTCGGACAAAAACTAACACTTAAGTTAATTGAAGAAGCAAAAAAACTTAGGTTTAGTGAAATTCTTTTATATAGCCCCCACACTCATAGTGAATCTTGGAACTTTTATGAAAAATTAGGTTTTGAAAGAGTTGGAGAAATAACTCCACCGGATGATGAGATCGGACAACTGTGGCGAATAATTCTGTAAGTTAATTTAGAAAACCCGCCTTACGGCGGGTTTTCTTGTATCGTCCTCTGTTTTGTTCCATTCCTTGGCCTTTAGAATTTCGCGAAACGAAAGTTCTTAGGTTGCCTCGGTCTTTCCCGATGTCTGTAGCGTTTTTTAGATTACGCTCAAATCCATTATGTGCTTGTACAAGACACACAATATCGACTCGTTAATCTCCGCGTGAAGCGGAAAGGTTTCGAATTGAATTACTCCACGACCAGCTTCCGCTAGCCGTGCCTTGTTACGACTTACTC
>CAZUDK010000004.1:0-49026 GCA_964618905.1 uncultured Candidatus Saccharibacteria bacterium | reverse complement strand
TTCTACTCTTATGCCTTCTGCCTTGAGCTTTTCTAAAACTTCTTCTGCATACTTGAAGTGGCCTTCGCCTATAGGAAGTACTTTAACTTGAACAGGTGCAAGCCAGAGAGGGAATTTGCCTTCAAAATGCTCTAGTAGTATAGCTGTGCATCTTTCCAAAGATCCTGCAATTGCTGCATGTATCATGGCGATTCTTTCACGCTCGCCTTTCTCATCAATACAGAACAGGTCGAATCTTTCAGGAAGATTCATATCAAGTTGAATCGTTGCTACCTGCCATTCTCGCCCAGCATTATTTGTTGCCATAAAGTCGAGCTTTGGACCGTATAGAGCTGCTTCTCCTGGACCTTCTATGAGGTCTGCTCCGTGATCTGTAGCAATGTCTCTCAATTCCTTTTCTGCTTTGTCCCAAATTTCAGAAGTTCCTAAATATTTTTCTGGTGTATCAGGGTCTCGGAAAGAAAGCCGCACCTTTAATGTGAAGCCAAAGGTTTTGTAGAAGGTGTCTACAATATCCCAAATCTTTAGGAATTCCTCTTTGACCTGGCTCATCCGACAGAATACATGCGCATCGTCCTGGGTAATAGATAGGACTCGAGTTAATCCTCCGAGTTCTCCGGACTGCTCATCTCTATAGACCATAGTGGTTTCCGCATATCTCTGCGGCATCTCGCGGTAAGAGTGAGGTTTTCGCGCGAATATTTGGATGTGGTGGGGGCAGTTCATTGGCTTAAGAGCATACTCCTTACCCTCACGTGATGTTATTTTGAAAAGTTCATCTGAGAATTTCTGCCAATGCCCACTGATCTCATATAGTTCCTTTTTTGTTATATGGGGTATTGCAACTTTTTCGTACCCATGCTTTTCCCTCAGTGACCAAATGAAATTATCCAATTCTCGTCTGACAATTGCTCCCTTGGGAGTCCAAAGAGGCAGGCCTGGTCCTACGAGGTCTGAAAATGTGAATAAGTCTAGCTCTTTACCAAGTTTTCTGTGGTCGTTTTCTTCCATGATTTCCTTATCTTACAATTCCTTTATCTTCTCGGCAATGAAGGAGGTTTCGCCATTTCTTTTAGAGGTCTTGCCTTTTATGACGATGCATTTTTCCGGTTCTGTAAAAGATTTGAATTCTTCAAAGACTTTTGGGAAGACCACTACCTCAGTAGAGCCGGAGAAGTCGGCCAAACGGATAAATAGCATCTTCTCATTTTTCTTTGTTAAGATATCCCGCACCTGCTCTATTATTCCGGCTATAACAGTTTCCGTGCCTTCGCGGAAGTCTGATAATTTTTTAATGTTGACGTCTCGTGATTCTAACTTCTGCCTATGATCATCCAAGGGATGGCCGGAAATGTAGAGGCCGAGGAGATCTTTTTCCCATAAAAGCATTTCTTTAGAAGAAGCAGCTGGAGCATCGGATAGCTTAATGGTCGGTACAGCTGATTCATCCGACAAAAGACCAAAAAGACTTTCTTGGTTATCAGGCGCGCTCATATGCTCCTTGTGATATGCAAGCAGCTTTTCAAGATTGGCCAGCAAAGAGCCGCGTTCTCCAAACTGGTCGAGCGCGCCGGCTTTAATCAGAGATTCAAGAGATTTTCTGTTTAGGTTTTTATCTTTGACACGGTCGAGAAAATCTAAAATAGACACGAATTTACCTCCTCTTTTTCTCTCTTCAATAATGGAAGTTGAGATACCTTGTCCGAAGTTTTTAATGGTTGTAAGTCCGAAGCGGATCTTATAAGGATTAGGGGGATCATTCACTACGGTAAATTGAGAGAAGCTTTCATTCACTGAAGGAGGTAGAACTTCTATACCCATTCTCTTGCATTCGGCTATCATAATGCCGATTTTTTCCACGTCTCCCGAATCTGCGGTTAGGACTGCGGACATGTATATGGCAGGGAAGTTGGCTTTAAGATATGCAGTGACATAGGCTATATGGCCGTAGCTTGCGGCATGAGCTTTGTTAAAACCGTATCCTTGGAAAGGTACGAACAGGTCCCAGAGAGCTTCTGCTTTTTCTTTACTCATACCGCCGTGCTTTTGGCAGCCTTCCACGAACATGACATGCTGCTTCTTCATCTCTTCGGGAATTTTCTTACCCACTGCTTTTCTGAACTTGTCTACTTCGCCCCAGTTGTATCCGGCCACTTCGATAGCTGTCATAAGAAGGTCATCTTGATATACCAGCACACCAAATGTAGTGTCTAAAAAGTTTGCCATTTTAGGATGCATGTAAGCAGCCGGCTTCCTGCCGTGCTTGCGTGCAATGTATTCATTGATATTATCCATCGGGCCTGGGCGATAGAGAGCCACCATAACGTTGATGTCGTGGATGTTGGTAGGCTTTAGTTCCATCAAAGCCTTGGTCATGCCGGAGCCGTTGAGCTGGAAGGTTCCTTCCGTTTCGCCGCGAGCCAGCATTTGGAAAGTTTTTTTGTCATCTATAGGAATTCCTTCCAGAGTTAGTTTCTTGCCTTCAATTTTCTCTATGCGGTCAAAGGTGTCTGCAATGATAGAAAGGTTCTTGATACCAAGGAAGTCGAACTTCAGAAGTCCTGCATCTTCCACAGCATGCATATCAAACTGAGTGATGATTTTACCTTCACCTTTGGAGTCATACTGCAGGGGAGTGTAATCGGTAAGAGGTTTAGGAGAAATAACTACGCCGGCTGCGTGCACTGAGATATGCCGAGCGCAGCCCTCAATTTTCTTAGCCATGTCTATAATGGTTTTTGTATCCTTGTCTGAATCGTAGAGTTCCTTTAGTTCAGGAGTTTCTTTCATTGCTCTATCTATAGTCATAGGAAAGCCTTGAGCCCCGAATGGAATGAGTTTGGCTATCTTGTCACCTAGTGCATACGGAAATCCCAGAGCGCGAGTTACGTCACGCACTGCTCCTCTAGCCATCATGGTACCGAAGGTTCCTATCTGGGCTACATGATCGGCGCCGTACTTCTGCCTGGCATATTCGATCATTTCATCACGCCGATTGTCGGCAAAGTCCATATCAATATCAGGAGCTGAAGGTCTGTCCGGGTTAAGGAAGCGTTCAAATGGAAGATTGTATTCGAGAGGATTTATGTTGGTTATTTCCGCCAGATAGGTAGTCATGGAGCCTGCCACAGAACCTCTGATGTTGGTTAAGATGCCATGCTCGTGTGCATACTGCAGCAGGTCTGATACCACGAGGAAATATTTGGAATAACCTTTATCTTTAATAACCTTAAGTTCGTAATCTATCCTCGCTACTTCTTCTTCTGTTCCTTTCAAGCCGCGTTTCTTGAGTCCCTCATAGACTATTCTTCTTAGTGCTTCATCCGGATCTTCTCCGCCTTCCATTTTAATGTCGGGGAACACCCACTTTCCGAGCTCAAGCTTCACATTGCACATGTCGGCAATTTTCCCTGTATTCTCGAGAGCATCGGGCAGGTCTTTGAAATATTTCTCTGCCGTCTTTTGGCTTATAAATGAGAAATCTTCATCTTCTTCATTAAATCCCGTGCTGTCTTTTCCTAAGTGGCTTTGGATGGAAAGCAGAGTGTCTCTTGCTGGCTTGTCTTCGCGGTCGAGATAATAGACATCATGCGCTGCCATAAGTGGTGTACCAGTCTTTCTGGCAAGAGCGATAAGCTCTTTCATTTTACTCTCGTGTCCACCTATTTCTGGATGGTGAGTGATTTCAATGAAGAAGTTTTCTTCGCCAAATGTGTTTTTATACCATTCAATTAGAGATTCTACTTTCTCATCTGAAATAGCTTTAGTGATCTCTCCGGAGAATGAAGGTGATATGGCCACAAGGCCTTCAGAATATTTTTCCAGAAGCTCATGATCGACTCTTGGCTTGTAGTAGAAGCCTTCTAGATATGACTTGCTGACAAGTTCTACAAGATTTTTGTAGCCGATCTCATTTTTAGCCAGAAGAATAAGGCGCGACCTGACATTGTCTATGCGGGCTTCTCTGTCATGGCGCGTTCTCAAGGCGACGTAAGCATCTACTCCTATGATCGGCTTGATCTCATTCTTCTCGCATTCTTTGTAGAACTCTATAGCGCCATATAAGTTGCCGGAATCCGTAAGAGCAAGCGCCTGCATACCTTCTTTTTTAGCTCTTTTTACCAGGTCTGGAATCTTCGGCAGAGCTTCAAGCAAGGAATAGTGAGAGTGGGTGTGGAGGTGGGTAAATCTGGCCATTGTAGGCACATTATAAGACATATGAGATATAATTGCTTAAAAGCATAATCTATGAAATATATCGTTGGAATAGATGAAGCGGGCAGAGGACCTTTGGCTGGTCCGGTAGCTGTAGGTGCGGTTATGATTGCAAAAGGTTTTCCTAAAAGCCTTTTAAAAGATATTAAAGATTCCAAAAAGCTATCTGCGGAAGACAGACAATTATGGTTCGATATAGCAAGGAGGGCTAAGGCTGAAGGAACTTTGGATTTTGCTGTGTCTTTAGTGTCTGAGAGCGTCATAGATAAGTTTGGGATTTCTCATGCCTTGAAGCTCGGCATTAAAAGGTGTTTGGATAAGATTTCCGCCAGCCCCGATGATACCCAAGTATTTCTTGACGGCGCCCTTCGGGCGCCTGAAAAATTCTCCCACCAACTGACTGTTATAAAAGGGGATGAAAAGATACCAGTAATTTCCTTGGCATCGATTTTGGCCAAGGTAGTCAGGGATAATCACATGATGTCTGTCTCAAAACGCTTCCCTGAATACGGCTTTCATGTTCATAAAGGATACGGAACAAAAATACACAGAGATGCCCTAAAAAGATTGGGTCCAACCGCTATCCATCGGCGCACATTTTTGAGAAAAATACTAAGCTAGTCTGGCATTTTTAGCGGACTTTATACGTCTTTACATTTTGGCTTGATTTGGTAGAATGTCAGGCATGACAGTTCGAATGAGGCATACAAGAGGCCATACTAACAACAGGCGCTCTCACCATAATTTAGAAAAGCCTGCTCTGACCACAGACAAGTCGGGGCATGTTCACTTGAGGCACAGAATTTCGCCTCTTACAGGCACTTACCGAGGGAGGCAGGTTTTGAATACTTCTGCTAAAGTAGAGAAGAAGATTGAAAAGGCGAAAGAGGTTTCTGCCAGCAAGTCGGAAAAGGAATCAAAGTAAGCACTTTTCCAGGTTTCTTTAATATTGTTCTTTCATGTCACAAAGACACTTATCCAGGTCTGTAGTTCTGCAAACACTCTTTGAGTGGGATTTTGATTTGACTTCTGAAGGGAAGAAACTCAGCAAGGCCGAACTCAAAGAAGCCATGGAGAGGAATATCAAGGAATTTGCACCCGGTACAAGTGACAGAGCCTTTATAGAGAATTTATTTAACCTTGTAATAAGCAAGCATAAGGATCTGGATCTCCTCATAGAAAAAGCTGCGCCGGATTGGCCTCTGGATAAAATCTCTGTCGTAGACAGAAATGTACTGCGCATAGGTTTGACAGAGCTTCTCTTTGCCGACAGAGAAGAAGTTCCTCCAAAGGTGGCCATCAATGAAGCCATAGAACTTGCAAAAGGCTTTGGTGGCGACACTTCCGGCAGGTTCGTTAACGGCGTTCTCGGAGCTGTTTACAAGGAAATGGGCGAGCCGGGCAAAGATGATAAGCCTAAGTTAAAAAAGAAATACGGCAACGTGCCGATAGATCAGCTTCCTACGGAACGTTTGGCTGGAGCAGTGGTATACGCGCGGCATAATGATGAAATCTATTTGGCGCTTGTACACGACATCTTCGGTCATTGGACTTTAACGAAAGGCAAGATAGGCGACAGTCCGGAAATCGCTAATGAAACTGTTGAGGAAGGTCTTAAACGCGAGGTTAAAGAGGAGCTTGGAATTCCTGTCAAAATCATCGAACCTTTAGGTGAAAACTCTTATTCGACATTTCATCCGGAGAAAGGCAAGATTCGCAAGCAGGTAATGTACTTTCTTACAGAAGCTCCCTACCAGGAACTTACTCTTGAGAAAAAGGAAGAGAAAGGAGGTCTTGATGATGTTAAATGGTTTAAACTCGCTGATATATTAGACCTTAACTTCTATGACGACATTCTGCCGATTGTAACGAAGGCTATTACTAAAATAGCGGAAAGGACACAGGTTTCTTCCGAAAAAAATGTTGAAAAATAAAAATAATGGATTTAGAAAAATTTGAAAAACTGATAGGCATAAAGTTCAACGACCAGGCTCTTTTGAGGCGGGCTTTTACGCACAGGTCATACATAAACGAGAACAAGTCTGCCGGCCTTGAAAATAATGAAAGGCTCGAATTTCTTGGCGATGCCGTGCTTGAGCTTGTTATCACAGATTATCTTTTCAACCACTTCAAAGAAATGAATGAAGGAGAATTGACTTCTCTGCGCTCAGCTTTAGTTAATGCCGATACATGTTCCCAAGTCGCCAGCAGCATAAATGTTAATGATTTTCTTCTTTTGTCTAAAGGTGAATCCAAGGATGTGGGCAGAGCCAGACAATATATATTGGCTGATACTTTGGAGGCGATTATCGGAGCAATATATATAGATCAAGGATATGACTCAGCTAAGAATTTTATAAATAAATACATTGTCCCTCTGACCGATAGTATTGTTGCTCAAGAGAAATGGATAGATTCCAAGAGTCTTTTCCAAGAAAAGGCGCAAGAGTTTAAAGGCCTTACTCCGGTATATAAAACCATCAAGGAAACAGGTCCTGACCACGACAAGCATTTTACAGTCGGTGTTTACGTGGGCAAGGAGCTTATGGGTAAGGGAGAAGGCAAGTCTAAGCAAGATGCAGAACAGGAGGCAGCTAAGATGGCGCTGGATTCTCAGGGCTGGTCGTAATTTTTCTTGTTCTTACTTGAGGAAATATGCATTTAAAATCAATAGAACTTAGCGGGTTCAAGTCATTTGCCAAAAAGAGCTCTTTAGAATTCAGTGCGCCGATTTCTGCCATAGTGGGACCTAATGGTTCGGGCAAATCAAATGTGGCTGAGTCATTCCGCTTTGTCTTGGGCGAGCAATCCATAAAAAGCATGCGCGGTAAGCGTGGTGAAGACTTGATATGGAATGGTGCTTCCGGCGAAAGTCGGGCAAATAGGGCTTCAGTAAAAGTTGTCTTCGACAACAGTGATAAATTATTCAGTGTTGATTTTCCTGAAGTAACCGTGGAAAGGGTAGTTCATCGAGATGGTGTGAACGAATATCTGATAAATGGCTCTAAAGTTAGATTAAAGGATGTTTTAGAGCTTCTGGCAGAAGCTAAGATTGGTTCTTCTGGGCATCACATTATTTCGCAAGGGGAGGCAGACAGAGCTCTCTCGGCTTCGCCGAGAGAGCTCAAAGCCTTTATTGAAGATGCTTTAGGTTTGCGCATATATCAATACAAGAAAGTCGAAAGCAGTAAAAAACTTCAGAAAGTATTTGAAAATATTTCAAAAGTAGAATCTTTGCGCAAAGAAATAGCTCCGCATTTAAAGTTTCTAAAAAAGCAGGTTGAAAAGATCGAGCAGGCTGAAGCAATGCGCCAGGAGCTCGTCTCTGTCGGAAGAAAATATTTCAAGATGGAAGAGATTTACCTGAAGAATGCCAAAACCTCTATAGAAGCTGAAAAGAGATCTATCACCGAATCTCTTTTGGAAATATCGAAGGAACTTATCAAAGCAAGGCAGGTTCTTGAAGATGTGGGCAAACAAAGTAAGAAGGAGTATCTTGTTTTGGAACTCGAATCCAAGATAAGGGAAGTCAGGGAAGAACAGGGTAGAGAACAGAGGGAGATAGGTAGACTTGAAGGTTCGATCTCTGCAGAAGAAGGAGTGATAAGAAGAGAGCGAGAAGCTTTTGCATCCGAAGAGCATAAGACTGTCAGACTCAAAGACTTGGAAAGTTTATTGAGAGAGATCACCTCTTTCAATTCAGCCGAGAAAATTTTAGAAAGACTCAAGGATTTTATAAGGTCTAAGAAAAATGAAGGTCATTCCGCAGTCCTCGAAGGAGCTGAGCGCAGGATTGTACAGCTAAGCAGTCAAAAAGCTGAAGTGGAGAAAAGAATTTCTGCTCTCTATAGCAAAGAAAATCTATTGAAAGAAGATTATGAGGAGCTGAAAAGGGGGATAGATAAAGACAAAGATTCAAGTTTGGATGCCGAAAAGGCCGTCTTTAGGATGATGTCAGAAGAGAATGAGCTTTTATCTAAACAAAAGTTTTTAGAAGCTAAATTGGAGTCTATTAAAGCAGAGGAGAGTGAATATAAGCGAGAGCTTGAGGAAGTGGCACACTTGGCTGGTACGCAAGTTTTAAGATTTGAAGAAGATGAGGAAATGGTTTCTATCAGTAGAGAAAAGCAGGAAGAAAGAAAAAGGGAAATACAGAAACTGAAAATCTGTTTGGAGGATTCCGGAGTGTCCGGTACGGAAGATGTGGTTAAGGAGTACAACGAGACGGCCGAGCGAGACCAGTTCTTAGCTAAAGAAATTTTAGATCTTGAGGAGTCAGCAAAATCTTTAAGAGAATTAATATCAGAACTTGAGGAAAAGCTTGTAACTGAATTTACTTCCGGAGTTTCTAAGATAAACAGCGAGTTTTCCGAGCTTTTCAAAGTGATGTTCGGCGGCGGAGAAGCAAAATTAAAATTAGTTAAAGAAAAGAAGAGTAAGTCATCTGACCCATTTGTCGGTGCAGAAGAAGAGATACTGGAAGATGGAGAATCTCAAGCAGAGGAAGGGCTAGAGATATCCATAAACCTGCCCCGCAAGAAAATTCGCGGTCTGGAGATGCTCTCAGGTGGAGAAAGGGCGCTTACTTCTATCGCTCTTATCTTCGCCGTATCGCAAGTTAATCCGCCGCCATTTATTATTCTCGATGAGACTGATGCAGCTCTTGATGAATCCAATTCCAAAAAATACGGCGATTTGGTAGAGAAGCTTGCAGAGCGTTCCCAGCTCATTTTGATAACTCACAATAGGGAAACCATGGCGCGGGCGGGCGTCATCTACGGCGTAACAATGTCGAGCACAGGCGCATCAAAGCTTCTTTCCATTGCCTTTGAGGAAGCAGTACAGGTCGCCAAGTGATTAGATATTTTTTGTAACCTTAATCTATTAGCTGAAAGTCAAGAGTCTTGCGTTCAGAGTCGGCGGAGATTAGTTTGACCCGTACTTTGTCGCCAAGAGAATATCTCTTGCCTGTGGTTTTTCCTACAACCGAGTATGACTTCTCATCCAGCTCGTAGAAATCTCCTTCCATGTCTCGAAGTCTTACCATACCTTCTGCTTTTGTCTCTTCTTCTTCGACATAAATTCCCCATTCGGATACTCCAGAGATAGTGGCATCGAACTGTTCGCCAATATGCTCCTGCATGTATTCCACCTGCTTGTATTTGATAGAGGCGCGTTCTGCTTCTGCTGCATCAAGCTCTCGCTCACTGGCTTCTTCTGCCAGTTTTTGATATTTGATGATCTCGTTTTGTTCCACTTTGCCTTTGGTTAAGAATCTGTAGATAAGGCGGTGAACTATCAAATCGGGGTACCGCCTTATTGGTGAAGTGAAGTGAGTATAATATTCAAAACCAAGACCGAAGTGACCGATGTTTGAAGTGGAATATACGGCTTTGGACATGGATCTGACAGCTGCAGTTTTTATTAATTCTTCGGCAGGGGAGCCTTCCACTGAGCGAAGCATTTTAGCAATGTCTATGGCGGTCGTTTCTCCATCTTTGTTATCGAGTTCGAAACCGAGAGCTTTTACAAACGTAGCAAGGTTGATGATTTTTTCTCGATCCGGAGCATCGTGTATGCGGTAGACGAAAGCGCCTTTGAAGCCGTTGTCGTTTGCTGCATGCATAAAGGTAGCTACCTCTCGGTTAGCAAGAAGCATGAAATCTTCGACAAGCTTATGAGTGTCCTTGCGCTCTTTTTTATAAACACGAATAGGCTTGCCTGTATCATCTAATACGAATTTAACTTCTTCAGTTTCAAAGTCTATTGCTCCTCTTTTATACCGCTCAGCTCTAAGTTTTTTGGCGATAGTATCTAATGTCGTAAGCTCCTTGATGAAGAGTCCGTCTTTTTTATCCAGAATTTCCTGCGCTTCTTCATAGGTGAATCTTTTGTCAGATTTTATTAAAGTTTTTCCAAACCAGCGCTCCTTTATGTGACCTTTATCGTCCATAACAAAGACTGCGGAAAAGGCATACTTCTCTACATTCGGATTAAGAGAGCAGAGATCGTTTGAAAGTATCTCCGGCAGCATCGGTATAGTGCGATCTACTAGATAGATAGATGTTCCTCTTTTCCTTGCTTCATCATCAAGCGCGGTTTTGGGCACGACGAAATGCGAGACATCTGCTATGTGTATGCCTATTTCGTAATTTCCATCCGGCAGAAATTCAACTGATATGGCATCGTCGAAATCTTTTGCGTCAGCAGGATCTATGGTAAAGGTGGTCCTGTCTCTGAAATCAGTTCTGTTCTTGAGATGATCTTCCGCTTCATATTTCTCCTTCCACTCTTCTGCTTCTCTCTCTACTTCAGGAGGAAAATCTACATCAAATCCTCTTTCGAGAACGATGGCTTTCATCTCGGCATTGTTCTCTCCGGTCTTTCCTATAACCTTTAGAACTTCACCTTTTGGACTTTTGGATAAATCTTCCCATTCTTTTATATGGACTTGTACTTTGTCTCCATCTTTGGCATTTTGGGCGGAATCTTTCGGTACGAATATGTCGATGTACATTCGCTTGTCGTCAGGCACGAGGAAAAAACCATCGTCTACCTTCTCTAAAGTGCCTACGAAATTCTCTTTTTTCCTTTCCAGGACTTTTATAACTTTTGCTTGCTTGCGCCCTCTGATTTCTTTTTCGAGTATTTGTATTTCTACTTCATCTCCATTTAAGGCGCCGGATAAGTTTTCGGGCTGGATTTCCAAATCTGTGTCACTGTCTTCAACAGGGAAGTAACCTACACCTTTGCTGGTTGTTTTGATGCGGCCTTGAAGAGTTTTATCTTTATCAGTTTTATTCATTCTAAAAAGTATATTGGATATTAAAATTTATAATAAATTTCTGGTGCTGGGGAGAGGACTTGAACCTCCACGCCTTGCGGCACTTGCTCCTAAGGCAAGCGTGTCTACCAATTTCACCACCCCAGCTTTGTATATAATTGCGGTTTGATGTTTGAACATAACATCGCTCCGCCCGGCACAAGAGTGCAAAAACATGCAGCAGAACGATTCTGTAAGGTCTTGTGGTCACGAATATTTTGCTCGTTGTCTCTGCCTGCCGGCAGGACTCGCAAAATTTCTCGACCCCGGCTCGCGACCTCGCCTACAGGCTCGGTAACGCTCCGCCCGGCACAAGAGTGCAAAAACATGCAGCAGAGCATATTTTTGCACTCTTGTGCCCCCACTAGGGATCGAACCTAGGACCTTACGCTTAAGAGGCGTCTGCTCTACCGGCTGAGCTATAGGGGCTAGACAAAGATAGTATTCCAGAAAAGCGAAGCTTTTTCAATTATGTTAATGTAGAGAGCGCGCGGCGTAGTGGCGAAGTGGTAACGCGGCGGTCTGCAAAACCGCTATGCAGGGGTTCAATTCCCCTCTACGCCTCCTGCCTCTTCTTGCTAAATACATGAGGAGGATTTGGGCCAGTGGCGGAATAGGTATACGCGCACGACTTAAAATCGTGTCTCGCAAGGGATGTGGGTTCGATTCCCACCTGGCCCACCAAGATTATAGATTTTTAGAATAACCGTTGGTTGCATAAGCAGCGCTTCGCGAGGTGAAATGAGATTTGATAAAATTAAAATATGGCAAAAAATATTTCAGGCGGTGTAGCTCACTCGCTACCGACAGATTTGCGAGAGGCGCTGTCTTCCGATGCTAAGGCTTTGGCGGCTTGGGAAGATATTACGCCGCTTGCCCGCAACGAATGGATTTGCTGGACCATATCTGTAAAGACATCTGAAAAACGAAAAGAGCATATTAGCAGAGTCATCTTGGAGCTTAAAGAAGGAAAGCGGCGCCCATGCTGTTGGTATGGCTGCACTCATCGGAAGGATAAAGCATTGAGTTCCTCACAAAAATTTGTACTGAGTAGAAAAGCTAAAGGCAATAAAAGAAAAGCAAAATAATAGCCGCGGACGTATACGTCCGCGGCTATTGCTTGGGTTAAATGTACTAAAGCCCTATGAAGTTCAGAGCTTTCTCAATTTCGACTTGTACTGAAAAATGGTTTAGATTGTGGCGCTTGCTGAGCACTCGGTAACTTTTGTGTACACCATCCTTCAGACCAAACCTGTCGACAAGCAGCGCATGCGCTCTTGGGCTGTATGCTTCGAGCCTCCTCATGAAGAGTGGTGTTGCTGCACGCCGCAGCTTACGCTGAAAAACCACTCTCTCTTTGAGGGTCTCCGCATATTTAATGGCTTTCGTATTTACCTGAAAATCGGGATTCAGATATTTCAGAAATCCATTAATATGACAGGTGGCCGTGCTCTCCGAGATGTCAAAGGCGGAAGCTATTTCTGAGGTCGATTGGCGAGTATGGCCGTTGAGGCCGACATAAACTTCGACCATTTTAACTTCCACAAATCGCCACTTCTCCAACTCGGATAATTTCTGCTTCTGTTCTCTGGTCAGTGTTTTGAAAAGAGCCAAGGCCCTCTTGTAATGCTTGGTTTCAGGCGGATCGGTCTTTTTCTTTCGTGCTCTCTTAAACGTAACCATGACGCCGTGCGCATAGAGCAAGGCTTTGTGGCGAGGCCCTATCATCTGCTTGTTTGAGGGAGAGGTGCGCAACAATTGCAGGTTGGGCGCTTTTTCGAGAATTTGTTCCACTGCCCACAGATATAGCGGCCCGACAACATCCACGGCAGTGGTTTGCTTCGACAATAGAGAGAACGAAGCATCAGCGCGTGCATCTGGCTTATCTGTGTGGATTTTTTGCCACTCCACTTCTTCCAGAGCACAGGTATGATACGGCACGCCATGAATGCAGTAACCCGGCTTGAGCATTAATCCGGGCATGATTCCTCCTTTCAATGTTGTTTAAATAACTGTTCCTTTTTTACCTTGCCACCTGCAGCATTAATTGTCCAGACCGGTTCAATATTTGAATTGCCGGTGTAATTTAAACAGAGTAAACTTCCTTGATATAGCGGGTATGGTTTAGTGGCAGGACGCGACCTTCCCAAGGTTGAAGCGCGAGTTCGATTCTCGCTACCCGCACCAAATTTTTAGCGAGAATCGAACCTAACTTTCACTCAATTCATCGAGCCTTTGTCTGTTGCGCTCTCCAAAATCTATTTTGAAATCGAGGCGGGGAATGATGCCGATCTTCGAATGTTCGCGCACATAGGATTTGAATTCCGGAGTTTTTCTGGCTAAGAATTTTTCGGCCGTCTCTTGTTGGCTATCCGGCAGGGTAGTGAAAAATATGTTTGCAATCTTGC
The DNA here is from genome assembly GCA_964618905.1 of uncultured Candidatus Saccharibacteria bacterium. Classification (GTDB taxonomy): domain Bacteria; phylum Patescibacteriota; class Minisyncoccia; order Phycocordibacterales; family Zambryskibacteraceae; genus CAZUDK01. Next base: position 35,580 of record CAZUDK010000004.1, on the reverse strand, counting down.
CGGAAGGAGAAAGTTCTACCCTTGTGATGGTAATTAAAGAAGCGCTTGTGGATTCCTTTCGCACAAACTCCGCTGCCAAGTGATGCAGAATTTCCGCTGTTCTCTCACGCTTTATTTCTCTCATAAATTTACTTGGTTACTTTTACAAAAGATTCAAGGATATCGTTTGGAGCTATCTCTGTCTTGGACTCTATCATGGCGCCGAATTCTGTTTCTTCGGGGATGCTCTTGGCAGGGCTTTTTGCCTGTTGGAGTTCTTTTACTTTGCCTTGGCCGATTTCAGTTTCTCTCCTGATAATTTTTACATTGGAATCAATCTCAAAGTTGCCTGAAAGGACTCTGCCACCCAGAACCTGCTTGTTCTTCACTGCGCTGAAGAGTTTAAGAACTTTTGCCCTGCTGACAACTTCCTCTGTTTCTATCTTCGGCTCATTTTCTTCCAAGAGTTTTTGAATCTCGTCTACAAGTTCATAAATAATATTTGAGAAAATAATTTTTATATCCGAACGTTCTGCCAGAGCGGAAGCCTGGTTGTCTGCTTTAGTATTGAAACCGAGAATGACCGCTCCTTTGGATGTCATGGCTGTCTTAACATCTCCTTCGGTTATGGTTCCGACTCCGGATGCAATAATCACCGGCTCTATTCTCTCTCTTCCTAATTTGTTTATCTCATCTGATAGTGCTTCAAGGCTACCAGCGGTATCGGCTTTTATAAGAATAGGCAGAGCTTCTGAACCTTCCTTTAAGGTTTTTTTATTAATCCTGATAGTTTTTTCTTCTGAGGCTTTTTGAGCATATTCTTCTGCTTCTTCTTTTTTATCAAAAGTTTTAAATTCTTCGCCGACGCGAGGCATCGCATTCCAGCCTACTATCTGAATAGGGCTTGAGAAAGAAAGCTCTTCAACTTGCCTGCCTTCTGAATCAAGTAAAAATCTAAGCGGAGCGACAGCTCCTGCTGTGCCTGCAACCATGCCTTTCCTGACTGTGCCATTCTTTATTATGGCTACTGCGGTAATGCCTTTTTTGGGATCAAGGAAACTTTCTATGATTATGCCTGAACCGTTTTCATCTCTCTCTCCTGTAAAGTTTTCAAGCTCTGCAATAAGAATCAGAGTATCGAGAAGTTCATTGACTCCTTCTCCGGTTTTTGCCGAGACTTCTGCCACGGATACATCTCCGCCGAAGCCTTCGACATAAACCCCATGTTCGGCTAAGTCTTGCTTGGTGCGGTTTATGTCTGCATTGGGCTTGTCTATTTTATTGATAGCCACAACCATCGGGATGCCGCTTTCTTTAATTTGGTTAAGAGCTTCTACTGTCTGAGGTTTTACTCCGTCTTCGGCAGAGACGACTAGTATCGCAATATCAGCCGCTCCTGCTCCTCTGGTGCGAATATTTGAAAATGCTTCATGGCCGGGCGTATCCAAGAAAGTAATCTGACTCTCTTTACCTTCAGAAGTTTTGTGGGTCACTTCGTAGGCACTGATGTGCTGAGTTATGCCGCCGGATTCTTTTGCGGTAATATTTGTCTTCCTTATATAGTCTAGGAGCGTTGATTTGCCGTGGTCTATGTGCCCCATGACTGCTACTGTAGGAGGTCGAAATTCTGTCATGATGCTAGCTACCTTATCATATTTGCACTCTAAAACCCAGCAGAGGATTGGTAAATTTTAAATTCACAGTTCTTAATTTTTGAGCAATTTAGTGTATAGTGTCGTCATGAATTTATGGCCTAAAAATAGAAGAATATTCCTCGACTTTGCCTCAGCCACTCCTGTCTTGCCGGAAGTGAAGAGAGAGATGGAGAAGTATTGGTCGCATGATTTTTACAATCCATCTTCTCTTTATAAGGAAGGTGAAAGAATGAAGAGGGATCTTGGGGAGAGGCGAGCGCGCGTAGCGCGCGCCCTAGGTGTCCGCAAAAGTGGCATTGTATTCACATCCGGCGCTACGGAGTCAGACAACTTGGCTATCTTCGGATCTTATGAGGCTTTCAGGGAAAAGTTTCCGCACAAAGCGGGGCACTTGATAGTCTCTAGTATTGAACATCCCGCCGTACTCGAAGCAGCTAGAGAGCTTCAGAGGCGCGGTGCCAGGCTTTCTCTCGCTCCTGTCGATGAAAGCGGCCTTGTATCTTTAGAGGAAATAGAAAAGCTAATAAGAGAAGATACTTTTCTGGTATCTGTCAGTTTGGCAAATGGTGAAATAGGAACAATCCAGCCTATAGCCAAAATCGGCCGCTTGATAAAAAAGAAAAGAAAAGAACTCGACTCTCTTTTTCCATATTTTCACACTGATGCAAGCCAAGCCTTCGGCCAGCTCAAGGTTAATTTAGAAAGCTTGAATGCAGACTTGCTAACTCTCGAAAGTGCAAAAATTTACGGTCCTAAAGGAGCAGGACTCTTAGCGGTAAGAGGGGGAGTTCAACTGCGTCCCCTTATATGGGGAGGCAAGCAAGAGTTCGGCCTTAGGTCTGGTACAGAAAGTTTGGCACTTATTGCGGGTCTCGACAAAGCTTTGCAAATTGCAGAATCTGAGAGAGAAAAGGAGTTCTTAAGACTTCTTTCTTTGAGAGAATATTTTGCAGCAGAAATTAAAAAGAATATTCCGGAAGCTCTTATAAACGGTCCGGAAAGGGAAGTGCTGCCGAGCATTGTGAGTGTATCTATCCCAGGTATCTTATCGGAAATGCTTCTGCTAGCTCTTGATAAGGATGGGGTAGCTGTTTCTGTAGGCAGCGCTTGTTCTTCCAATTCAGATCAGTCGGGTTCGGATGTTTTGCGTGCCATAGGCAAACCAGATTTAGCCGAGTCTACTATAAGGTTTTCATTCGGACGAAAGACCGATAAAAAAGATTTAGAATCGGCTCTTGAGATTCTTTACCGCCGTGTTGCGCATGGCTTGCCATTCCATCTATCTCGCTAACTTCAAGTACAACCAAAAAGCAAATTGATTATAGATAGGTGTGGAGGTAAAATACAGTCATGACCTCGATGGAAGATTTGAATAAAACTCAGCTTGTTCTTCTTACTCTGCTTGTAACTTTCGTTACTTCAATATCCTCAAGCATTATCACTACTGCTCTTTTAGCCGAAGCTCCTGTAAGCGTCACTCAAACCATCAATAGAGTGGTTGAGAGAACCATCGAGAAAGCAGTTCCGGTCGATTCAGACCAGGAACCTGTCCTTACAGATGAAGACAGAGATTTACTTGCGGCATTCCAAAGCGCTTCAAAAGCTACTGTTGATGTAAGCCAAGTTGGAGAAGACGGCAAGATAAATCCACTTTCCGTAGGGGTCATATTTTCTGGAGACGGACTTGTAGTAACAAGCAAGGGTGATATAACCGCAACCAGCACAGGCAACTTCGTGGCGGTCTTGTCAGATGATTCTACTCTGCCTTTGTCACTGGTCAGGGTAGGTGAAGAAGATAATATAGCGGTTTTCCAAATATCATCCACTACTACTCCAGAGATTTCAGAAACACCTGGCAAACAGCAGTAATTTCAGCTCCCAGATACTTTACAATATGAAGAAAATGTTATACACTATAAACAATTATGCAACCATTCACCCATTTCACAACTAAAGCTAAAGAAGCAATACGCAAAGCTCACGAACTGGCTATAGAGCGCGGACAAAACCATGTAAATCCGATGCATCTTTTGGCTGCTCTCTTGGTGCAAGAGGAGAGTATGGTTATTTCCATTCTAGATAAGATGGATGTCGATACTATTTTCCTTACAGATTCGGTACTCGAATCCATAGAAAGTTCGGATGTCTCTCAAACCATCACTTCTTCTTATCAGATTTATTTAACCCCTGAGTTGGCTCATACAATCGAATCAAGTACGAAGATTGCTCAGTCTTTAGGCGATGAATTCGTATCTACTGAGCACCTCTTCATTTCTATTTTGGAAACTCCGGGAGAAGCTCATGACCTTCTGCAAAAATTCAAGATTGACCGACAGACTGTAGAGCGAGTGCTTGAAGAATTAAAGAAGTCTAATAGCTCAGCGCCGAAAGAAAGTAAAAAATTCAAATCTCTTTCCAAGTATACGCGTTCCCTGACAACTCTAGCTAAACAAAATAAGCTTGATCCTGTCATCGGCCGAGATGTCGAAATTTCTCGCATTATACAAATCCTTTCTCGTCGAACGAAAAACAACCCGATACTCATCGGTGAGGCCGGTGTCGGTAAAACAGCCATTGCCGAAGGTCTTGCTATACGTATGGCTTCTGGAAATGTTCCTGAATCTCTCAGAGACAAGGAGCTTGTTTCTCTGGACCTCGGTCTGCTTATAGCAGGCACTAAGTACAGGGGCGAATTTGAAGAGAGACTGAAGAACATCATCAAAGAAATAGAAAAGTCAGAAGGAAAGATAATTCTCTTTATAGACGAGATACACACTATTGTAGGCGCTGGAGCTGCTGAAGGTTCCATGGATGCATCTAATATGCTCAAGCCTCCTTTGGCACGCGGCGATCTGCGAGCTATCGGAGCTACCACTTTGCGCGAATATCAAAAGCATATAGAGAAAGACCCTGCCCTAACTCGAAGATTTCAGCCTGTTCATGTCTTGGAACCTTCAGTAGAAGATGCCATGACTATCCTGCGCGGTCTTAAAGAAAGATATGAGCTGTACCACGGCGTGCGTATTACCGATGATGCTATCAGAGCTGCGGTTAATCTTTCATCCAGGTATATTACAGACCGTTTCTTGCCGGATAAGGCAGTAGACCTTATAGATGAGGCTGCTTCTTTCCTGAAAATTTCTCTTGAAAACATGCCTCCTGTTCTTCAGGATGCACAGTCAAAAATCATGAAGCTTGAAATAGAGAAAGAAGCTCTGAAGAAAGAAACCAAAACGGCAAAAGTTAAAGCTCGTATCAAAGAGATTGATAAAGAAATAGCAGATTTCAAGGAAAAAACTTCAGAGATCGAATTGAAATGGAAGAACGAGAAAGAGACTGTAGGCGAGATAAAAGAAATCAAGAAAGAGCTTGAGAGCTTGCGGCTTGAAGCTGAGGCAGCGGAGGCTCGTGCTGATCTTTCTCGAGCAGCGGAGCTGCGATACGGCAAAATACCAACTCTTGAGCATGAACTCGATAATAAGAATTCTCGACTTAAGAAACTTCAAAGCTCAAGGCGTATTCTAAAAGAAGAAATAACGGAAGCTGATATTGCCGATGTGGTAAGTCGCTGGACCGGCATACCAGTATCGAGAATGCTTGAGGAAGAAGCAGATAAACTCGGACGGATGGAAGAATTTCTCAAGAGGCGTGTAGTTGGTCAGGATGAAGCAGTAAAGAGAATTTCAGACACAGTGAAGCGCTCACGTGCGGGTATTTCAGACCCGAACAAGCCGATAGGCTCGTTCATGTTCCTCGGTCCTACTGGAGTTGGTAAAACAGAACTTACTAAAGCTCTTGCAGAATTTATGTTCGATGATGAAAAGGCGCTTATCCGCGTGGATATGTCAGAGTTTATGGAGAAGCATGCTGTCTCTAAACTTATTGGTGCGCCTCCAGGGTATGTAGGTTTTGAAGAAGGTTCTTCGACTCTTGAAGCAGTCAGACACAGGCCATATTCGGTGGTCCTCTTCGATGAGATAGAGAAAGCCCATCCAGAAGTTTTCAATATCTTGCTTCAAGTGCTCGATAACGGACGTCTCACAGATGCTAAAGGCAGGGTAGTGAATTTCAAGAACACCATAATAATCCTGACCTCAAATGTCGGTGCTGGATACATCGATAAAATGCAGTCTATTGGATTTTCAAAAGGTGATAATGACGAATATGAGAATGTGAAAGACAAAGTTTTGTCAGCACTTAGGGATCAATTCAGGCCGGAATTCTTAAACCGTCTTGATGATGTAATTGTCTTTGATATCCTTCCGAAAGAAGCGATAAAATCAATCGTCAAGCTGCAGATAGATATGGTAAAGGAACGCCTTGGAGATAAGGAAATAAATCTAGCCGTTTCTGATGCAGTGGTAGAGAAACTTTCAGAAGAAGGATATAACCCTCAGTATGGTGCTCGTCCGCTCAAGCGATTGATTCAGGAAAAGATATTGAATCCTGTGGCTACCATGATGATAGGCAACAAGGTTTTATCAGGCGGTACGGTGTCTGTGGACATAGTCAATGGAGACTTCTCGTTCGACGTAAAGAAAAGCAAGAGGTCATCAAGCAAATCCAAGAAAACTCTTACTAAGAAAAGACCCGCCTCGACTCGCAAAGCTTTGTCGACGCAAGGCGGGCAATCTGTGGCAAGCAAATAAATTGTAATTTTAAAAGCATAAAGACCGCTTCTGCGTATACTCGCGGAAGCGGTCTTTGCTTTGGAGATTCAAAAGATATGAAGCACAGGCTCGGAGCCGTCATTTCGAGAAGTCCATCTCTGGCAGATCCTATCTGGATCAAGTTTTTTGGGATTATCGTTGATGAAATTCCTCCTGTGTTCCTCGATGATCTGAGTAGGATCTGCATCCGCACTTACCTCGAAGATGATAGCTTCTGAGCAGATAACGGTAACTGGCTTATCTGCTTCTTTGGCCTTGCTGATGGCCGTCTCAACAGTCTCTTTAATCAAGTCTGAAGGGTAGGCGAACAGCGTTATTGTGTCTTTTGCCACGATGTTACTCCATGAAAATGTACAACGGTTTCTAGCGTGATACTGGTCGTCAAAAAGACGATTCTATATTTAATGCTTAAAAAATATTTTTATTAAGTCAAACTAAAAAGGTGCAAAAAGTCTGAATATCCTGTGGATATCAGTATATATCAGTGGATAAGTACTGATTTTGGTATTTATTAATACTTTTTAATCCGGCAATATGCTAGCTATTTTGTGCTTACAAAACAAGCGCTGCTGTGTGGTGTAATTATATGCTTGAATCTGCTGGAATAAACTTCGTTATGGGTGCGCCGGGTTGGATTCGAACCAACGTAGCCCGAAGGGCGACAGATTTACAGTCTGTTGCGATTGACCACTCCGCCACCGACGCATTTGAGCTATTTTAAATTAAAACCTCGATACTTGCAAAAAGTTTAATCTAGTGTAAATTATAGAACCTACTTGTCCCGTTAGAAATTCAGCGGACAGTGTATAATAATTAAGTACTAAAAGTTTAAATTTCTATTGGGATGGCAAAAGGTCAAGAACATCTAATAAAGTTAGTCTCCGTCGGAGACGAGAAAGGTGAAGGTAAGGGCCACACCTATTATTCTCGCAAGAATAAAAAGTCAGTCGAGGGTAAGCTCGAACTCAAAAAATACAACCCTATTATCCGAAAGCATACTGTTTACAAGGAAAAGAAAGCATAAGTAAAAACGCCCCTCTGGGGCGTTTTTATTATTGCGGGCGATGAGGGAATCGAACCCCCGCCAGCGGTTTTGGAGACCGCTGTTCTGCCATTAAACTAATCGCCCAACTTGAGTGCTATCCTAGCATATTTTTTTATAGCCTCGTACTCCTCGGGTTTAAACCATTTTATTTCTTTGTTGCGTTTGAACCAAGTGTTTTGCCGTTTGGCATACTGGCGTATAGCTGTAAAGAGCTTCTCTTTCATCTCTTCTTCTGTCAACTCTCCTTCAAGAAGCATAGCCAGATATTTATATTCAAGTCCGAGTTCGCGCATACGCTCGAATGAGAGCCCTTTTTCATGAAGCTCTTTAGCTTCTTTTATCATCCCTGGAAATCTTTTTTCAAGACGTATTCTTATATTTCTTTCGAGCTCTTTTTCTTCCGGCTGAAGGCCTATGTATACGAATTCATATGGAGAGTCAGCTTTTTCCAGAGGTGGAACTTTGCCGAGCTCCTCGACTATTTCAAGTGAACGTATCAGTCTATTTTTATTGTTTGGATCAATACTTTCTGCTCGTTCCGGGTCTTTTTCTCTGAGTATTTCGAAGAGTTCATCAGCGCTCTTTTCCTCGAGCTTTTCCCTCAGATCAGGATTGGGCGGTACGCTAGGAAGGCTTTGGCCCGCTAAGGAGTCTATGTAAAATCCTGTACCACCCACAATTATTGGAAATTTATCACTATGATATATCATAGTGATTGCGTTAGTAGCTTTCTCAACAAAATTTGAGACAGTGAACCTCTCCTTTGGGTCCGCTACATCCAAAAGGTAATGAGGTATACCTTCCATTTCTTCATATGTAACTTTTCCGGTGCCTATGTTCAGCCCTTTATAAACTTGCCTTGAATCTGCAGAAATTATTTCGCCGCCAAATTCTTTGGCAAGCTGTATGGCGAGATTGCTTTTTCCAGATGCGGTCGGACCAACTATAACGAGAACTTTTGGCTTCATGCTTCGGCTGGCATTAATACTTTCTGCTCTCTCTTATTTTTCTTTAGTCTCACGGCAAATTTACGGATCTCTTCGACAAGAATGACTGAAGAGGCGAAAGATATAATTACTAGCCAGTCAGATAAGTTAAGCGGTACTGTTCTCAAGAATTTTTGGAATAGAGGATGATAGACAGCAAGCAGTTGGAAGAAGATCGAGGTCAAAGTTGCCCACACAAGAAATTTATTTGAGAGCGGATTAGTATTGAAGACCGATTTATTTTCAGATCTGCAATTCCATGCGTTGAACCATTGGAATACTGCAAGCAGAGTCAGGGAAACAGTCCAGGCTTTAGAGAGGTCAGTAGGAGCGTATTCTTCAAACAATACCAGTGTTCCTATGATCATCGGCAGCGCCATAAGCAGCATTCTTTTGAGTATGCCAGTATCAGCAATATATTTACTCGGCTTTCTAAATGTTTTTTCCGAGAGCAGCCCTTTTTCTTTTGGCTCCATGGCAAGCGCTGCTGTGAAGAATGTATCAGTTACAAAATTGAGCCAAATAATTTGAGCTGGCAAAAGCGGCAGAGGCAGGCTCATAAATATTGCACCTGCTATGACCATCATTTCTCCCAGTCCGGTAGATAGGAGATAGAGGACAACTTTCTTTATTGATTTATATATGGTTCTGCCTTCTTCTATGCCGGAAATTATAGAACCAAAATCATCATCAAGAAGTATTATGTCTGATGATTCTTTTGCTACTTCTGTTCCTATTCTGCCCATAGCTACACCTAGATCCGCGGCTGTCAGAGATGGCGCATCATTTACCCCGTCTCCGGTCATAGCTATTGTTTCGCCACATGCTTTAAAAGCATTAATTATGCGGAGTTTATGCGTCGGTGTTACTCTGGCGAATACTGAAGTTTTCGGCAGAGCTTCTTGGAGGCTCTTATCTGACATATTATCTATATCTATTCCAGAGAGCACGTCATCACCGTCTTTGTATATGGTTGCTTCCTTTGCTATGGCTTTCGCAGTAGTTTCGTAATCACCGGTTATCATAACAATTTTGATGCCGGCATTTTCAGCACGCTTTACCGTCTTCTCTACATCTTCTCTCAAAGCATCTTTCATTCCATAAAAACCGACAAAAGTTAATGATTTTATATTTTCTTCTTTTAAAACACCGGGGATCTCAGTGCTTACAGCAAAAGCCAGAACTCTCAAACCTTTTTCTGATATTTCAATGAGCTTGTCATTTAACCTCTCTAAATCTTCAGCAGAGAATGGTTTATCTCCAGACTGGTGCCACACTTTGTCGCAAAGCTTGAGCACTACTTCAGGGGCACCTACGACGGTCATGAGCTTTTCTTCAGAGTTTTCATGCACCATCAAATGGTATTTAAGTTTGTAGTCAAAAGGTATCTCTCCTGCGGCAGGCATTTTCTTCTCCAACAGATCTTTATCAAATCCGAGTTTTTCTCCCAGGACAAACATCGCTGCTTCTGTAGGATCCCCGGAGACTTGCCAGATTTTGGTGCTGTCATCATAAGTCGTACGTGCATTGGCGCAAAGAGATGCGATTTTGCCGGCAAACAGTAGAGATGGATAATCAGGCGGATTTATGTCGCTACCTGCGAGGCTCACTTTACCGGAAGGTTCATAGCCTATGCCTCCTATTTCGAAAAGGTCACCATCTGTGTATATCTCTTGTATGACCATTTCATTCTTGGTTATGGTGCCTGTTTTATCTACTGCGATAACACTGGCGTGTCCAAGGGCTTCTACTGCCTGCAGACGCTTAACTAAAATGTTTTGCTTGCTCATCCTCCACACTCCGGTAGCAAGGATTAAAGTTATGGCTATCGGCAAACCTTCTGGAATAACAGAGACTGATACTGCAACTGCTGTTGAAAACATCTCTACGGCGGTTTTGTCCGTATAAATGCCTCTTGCGAAAATAGCGATGCTCATAAGAGATGTAATGCCGATAATCACATGAGAGAGATGTTTGATATTTGTCTTCAGCGGTATGTCTGTTTTTATTTCAGAAATGTTTGCAGCTATGCTGCCTATAGCAGTATCTTTACCTATGCTTGTGACCGCTGCTCGGCAGCTTCCAGTCAATGCAGCTGTTCCTTTGAAGAGCATGTTCTTCTGCTCGGTCAGAGGTATGTCGCTGCCTTCAAGAAAGTCCGAGAATTTGCTGACAGCTTTTGATTCTCCTGTTAAGGCTGCTTCATTTATTTTTAGATTTTTACTTTCTATTATTCTCCCGTCCGCGGCTATTTTGTCTCCGCCTCGGATTACAAGAATGTCTCCAACCACTACTTGGCTGTCTGGTATCCGCAACTCGCGCCCATCTCGAATAACAGTAGCTTTTGTGTTCACAAACTTTTTAAGGGCAAGCAGGGTATTCTTTGCTCTGCCTTCCTGCACAGCTCCTATCAGTGCGTTTAGCACCAAGACAAGGAATATTACGGAAGCATCTACAGCTTGGCCTAGAAGAAAGATTGCTAAGCTTGCAAGTATCAGTATGTATATGAGGGGATCCTGGAATTGGCGCAGGAAGATAACAAAAATGTTTTCAGTCTTTGCTTCTGGTAATTTGTTTGGTCCGTTTTCTTTAAGACGGCGCGCTGCCTCGGCCGAGGTAAGACCATGTTCGCTCGAGCTGAGTATGTCCAAAACTTCCTTAGGTTTTTTCGCTGGCCAGTTTAGAGTCATTAAAGTTAATTATACATAACAGTTCGCTGGGAAGTTATATGTATTAGAAAAGGGCGCTTCGCGTGTGCGAAGCGCCCTTGAGTTCTCGACGCGGAACTCTTTAGAGCAACATCGAAAGATTCTTTCTCTTCTTGTTCTCTCGATGTATCTCTATCGTCTGTCGCAGCGCCTCGAACGACAGTAAAATGAATATCGCAAAGTTCGTGACCATGCCGATCCACACCATCACAACATTGAGGTTACTCAAGTATGAGATGGTGGCCAAGGCAAAGAAGAGAACCATGTTGCCGAACAGGTGGTCGCTTCGGGGCTCTTTTCCGAGATTAAAGAATGCCACTAAGCCCAAAATCACCAGCGCTGTCCCGTTGATTCGTATGGCGAAGATGTGGAGCGAGGGGCTGAGGGGATACGTCAACAAGACTATTACATTCAAAATCGTGAAAGCTACACAGCCGGCCAGCACAGCCAGACTAACCCACATCTTCCTTCGATAATTTTCAGGATTCATGATGTCCTCTGTGGAAGGTGCGTTGAATGGAGGCGTGAGTACCGTGTGTCTATCTGAACAATGTCATACTATCATACTAAAGTCAATCAATGTTGTGCTGGAGGTGGAACTTGGTCACGAATAATTTGCTCGCCATCGCTCGCAAATTTTCTCGACCCCGGCTCGCGGTTTTGCTTGCTAGCAAAACATCGCTCCGCCTTTCAAGCCCACCCACAAGCTTCGCTTGTGCTGGAGGTGGGACTTGAACCCACACGGCCGTGAGGCCACAGCATTTTGAGTGCTGCATGTCTACCATTCCATCACTCCAGCAAATACTTTCCACTACAAACTACATCAATTTGATGTTAAAATCTAGCCATGTCGCATTTCTATAATGATTCAATATTCTGGATCGAGGTCAATAAAATCAAACCGAATCCGTTTCAGCCTCGCAGGGAATTTGACGAAGCTCAGCTAAAATCTCTAGCAGATTCCATACGGCAGTACGGTGTTCTTCAGGCTCTTGTAGTAACGCGCAAAGAGGTTGAAACTCCTGCAGGCGGCTTGGCCACAGAGTATGAACTCATTGCCGGAGAGCGCAGACTTAGGGCTTCTAAACTTGCCGGTCTCCAGCAGGTTCCTGTTCTTATCCGTTCCGGTGAAGAGAACAATTTGATGAAGCTCGAGCTTGCTATCATCGAGAACATTCAGCGCGAAGATCTGAATCCTGTCGATAGAGCTAAAGCTTTTGATAAGTTAGTTAAGGAGTTTGGTTTCAAGCATGCTGAAATAGGAAAAAAGGTTGGCAAAAGCCGCGAATATGTTACCAATACTTTGAGGATTTTAACGCTGCCGGATTATATCACTCAGGCTCTCGCGGAAGGCAAGATAACAGAGGGCCATACTCGTCCTCTTATGATGCTCATAGACAGACCTTCAGAGCAGGAAACACTTTTCAAGGAAATAATTTTCAAGAAGCTTAATGTCAGGGAATCGGAAAACATAGCCAGGCATATCGCAGTTGAAAGAGCTCGTAAGCTTATAGACCCGGAACTTATAGATATAGAAGACAAGTTCAAAGAAACTCTTGGCACGCGAGTCCGTATAGAAAAAACATCTGCCAAAGCCGGTCAGGGTGAAGGTGAGGGAGGCGGAAGGGTTACTATAGACTTTTTCTCAAAGGAAGATCTGCGTGCGCTTCTCGACAAGCTTACAGGTGCAGCTGAGAAAGAAGGAGGCAGCGGCTTTGTGGATGTAGATAAAGAAATATCAGAAATGAATGTTAATGAAATAGCAGGCAATGCTCAGCCTTTGACGGAGGAAGAGAAGGTTATGGCCGAAGATGAACCAGAGGACGAAGACCTCTACTCGGTGGCGAATTTTTCTATTTAGATAATTTCCTCGCCGTCGCTCAGAAATTTCCGCGACCCCGACTCGCGGTTTCGTCTGCTGGCGAAACATCGCTTTCGTCTCACAAAAACTAGTTGCGCCTGCAAGAAGTTGCAGGCTATTTGTCCGAGTTAAGTTTGTCTGGCCGATGATTCGGGCATGCTTTATCGCTACACCTCTCCGGTATCGTTTTTGTGCCTTCCATCATCAAACTTCCGCACATTTTGCAGATATTGCCTGTAGGCTTGGCTTTGATGGCATATTTGCAGTCCGGATAATTCGAGCATGAGTAGAAGACTCCGTATCTGCCGCGGCGCTCGCTCATGTATCCTTCTTTGCAGACCGGACACTGAATACCTGTAGAGTTCGCTTTTTCTTGTTCTTCATCTTTCTTTACATATTTGCACTTAGGATATCTTGAGCATGCTGTGAAAAATCCGAATTTGCCTTCTCTTGTTACCAGATTGGCTTTGCCGCACTTCGGGCAAAGCTCTCCTGTATCTTTTGGACCTTCGAGTTCCTTGCCTTCCATCGTCCTTGCACCTTGGCACTCAGGGAAGCGTTTGCAGGAAAGGAATTTTCCGCCTTTGCCGAGTTTTATGATCATTGGTCCGCCGCAGGTCGGGCATTTAATATCCTCTGGTGCTTCTCCGAGGTTGGTAGCCTTTTCTATCTTTTCTTTGGATTTAATATCTTTGATAAACGGCTCATAGAAATCAGTCAAAGTCTTTTTATAAGTGCGGTCGCCGGCTGCTATGTCATCGAGCTCGTCTTCCATGTATGCGGTGAAGGAGTCGCTTATATAATTTGGAAAATGCTCTTCAAGAAATGAGCTTACTACTTCTCCGGTGTCAGTAGGGTGCAGAGCTTTGTTTATTTTCTCTACATAACCTCTGTCATCGAGAGTTTTTATAATAGATGCGTAAGTGGACGGCCGGCCGATGCCTCGTTTCTCGAGCTCTTTAACAAGACCTGCTTCCGAATATCTTGCCGGAGGCGTGGTTTCTTTTTCTTCTGAATTTATATTAATCAGATTTAAGGATTCATCTTTTTCCAAAGCAGGGAGAAGCACATCTTCTTTTGCGGCGTGCGGGTCAGATCTCAGCCAGCCGTCGAATATAATGCGAGAGCCGTTTAACCAAAAGTCAGGAACAGGTTCGCCTGAGCCAGTTATGTTGGCTGTTACCTTAGTGCGCATTATTTGAGCAGATTTCATTTGGCTTGCAATAGTTCTCTGCCAGATAAGTCTGTAAAGTTTTTTCTGTTCTTCTGTAGCGCCGGCGGATTCCAAAGACATTTTAGTCGGGCGGATTGCTTCATGTGCTTCCTGGGCATTCTTGGATTTTTTTGTAAATGATCGAGATTCAAAGTAATTCTCGCCGTATTTATTTTTAACAAGAGAAGCTATATCTCTCTGAGCTTGTTTGCCGAGATTTGTCGAGTCGGTTCTCATATAAGTTATATGACCTGCCTCATAGAGCTTCTGAGCAATACCCATAGTGCGGGAAGGCGAGAAGCCAAGCCTGGAGCTTGCCGCTTGCTGGAGGGTGGAGGTTATGAAGGGCGCGCGCGGAGCGCGCGCTACCTGAGTCTCTTTAATATCAGTAACTTTCCACGCTCCAGTCTTGCCGCTATTTATTATTCTCTCGACTTCTTTTTCATCCTTCGGTTCTTCAGAGCAGATGAACTCAAGATTTTCTTTGTCTTTGTTTTGCAGAATGGCCGAGATAGTCCAGAATTTCTCAGGAACAAAAGCTCTGATCTCTCGCTCGCGCTCCATAATGATTCTAAGAGCAGGGGATTGTACTCGTCCTGCCGAAAGGCCGTATCGAACTTTTTTCCAGATAAGGCCGGAAAGATCGTAACCGACAAGCCTGTCGAGTACTCTGCGCGCTTCCTGCGCCTCCCTTAAGTCTTTATCAATTTTGCGAGGATGTTCAAGAGCTTCTTGAACCGCCTCTTTTGTGATCTCATGGAAGACTATACGCTTTGGGTCTTTAAGCCCCACAGCTTCTTTAATATGCCAGGCGATAGCCTCTCCTTCGCGGTCAGGGTCTGTGGCCAGTATTACTTCGTCAGCTTTCTTTGAAAGCTTCTTAATTTCTGAAACGACTTTTTCCTTACCTTTGGAGATTTCATAATGTGGCACGAATCCACCAGCTATGTCGATAGCTGCCTTGTTTGATTTAGGCAAGTCTCTTATATGCCCGACAGAAGCGACTACGCGAAAGTCTTTGCCGAGATACTTCTCTATGGTTTTCGCTTTTGACGGCGACTCTACAATTAAAAGTTTTGTCATGGCGTTGGCATTCATCCCATTAGAGATAGACAATGCTTTTGGTATTGTCGTAGTTTAACCTCTTTTGATAATGATTCATAACTTTGCGATCTCTAACGGGATTCATTAGTACTACAGAAAAAGTTTTCCCGCAAATTTTTGCTGCGGATAATGTGAAAAGAGCCGCTTAAAATGTTTTTCTCACTTCGCCAAGTTCTTCAACTATCAAACCTTTGATTTCAAGAAGAGAAAGTATGGCACTGGCGCGGCTTGTGTCGAGCTTGCTTTTGCGAATCAGCTCATCCTTCGTGCAGGGAATTTCAAGTATTTCTATAAAGGTTTTTTCTTCGTCTCCAAGCTCTTTTAAATCAACTAATGGCTTGCTTTGTCCGCTTGCAAGCCCTAAGAGTTCTGCTATATCTTCAGAGTCTCGTATCAGGGCTGCACCAAGCCGCAGCAGCATATGAGGTCCGTCAGAAGTCGGCGATGTTACCGGCCCGGGCACAGCTCCTACTTCTCTGTTATATTCTGTCGCCAATCTGGAAGTTATAAGAGTCCCTGACTTTCTTTCTGCTTCTATGACTATTGTTGCATGACTCATGCCTGCCATGATCCTGTTTCTTTGCGGGAAAGACCATGGTGCAGCTTGCTGGTGATCGTCGTATTCGGAAATAAGTCCGCCGCCAGATTCTATTATTTCTTTAGCCAGATTAACATGCGAGCGAGGATATAATACTGAAGCGTCTAGTCCTGAACCTGGCACTGCTATAGTCTGCAGGCCGGCAGAAAGAGCCGCTCTGTGCGCTATTGAGTCAATACCGAGAGCCAAGCCGGATACTATAGTTATAGGCAGGTCAGAGAGTCCGTATATTAAAGACTCGCAGACTTCGCGTCCGTATGAGCTGTATTTGCGGGAGCCGACAACCGCCAGGAGTTTGTTGCCTTCTTTCGGCAACTCTCCCCAGAGCCGGAGCTGGGCAGGTTTGTCCGGAATTTCATTGAGAAGTTCAGGAAATTCTTGGGGAAGAAGAGAGCGAATCATTGTGTTATTATTGTACAGTTGATTGATCTAAATATATATGCTCGATATAAAATTCATCAGAGAAAACAAAGATCTTGTGGCCGGCGCGGCTAAGAAAAAGCACGTTGATTTTGATGTGGACAAACTTTTAGAAGTAGATGAAGAGAGGAAGAAACTTCTTGCGAAAGTAGAGGAGAAGAGGACTGCTCAGAATGCAGCTAATCTTGAAATCGTGAAAGCTATAGGCGATCAAAAAGGTCAGATCTTGGAGAAGATGCGCTATCTGAAAGAAGAACTTGGCGAAGAAGAGGAAAAGCTGAAAGAAGTAATGAAAGAGTGGCAGACTCTGATGCTGCAGGTACCGAATATTCCAGATCCTTCAGTGCCGGAAGGTGTTAGTGATGAAAATAATCTTGAATTAAAGACTTGGGGAGAAAAGCCGAATTTCGATTTTGAAGCCAAGGATCATATGGAGCTTTTGACCAAGCTGGGCATGGTTGATTTCGAGAGGGGGGCAAAAGTGCATGGATTCAGAGGTTATTATCTTACCGGCGACGGCGTAAGACTCTGTTTTGCTATCTGGAATTTTGCCTTAAAGTTCTTTGGTTCAAAAGATTTTTTGCCAGTGATGCCTCCGACCATAGTTCGCAAACGATATCTGTATGGCACAGCTCATCTTCCCGGAGATGTTGAAGACTTTTACGAGACTGTAGACGGTGATGTTCTTATAGGTACTGCCGAGGTTCCGCTTATGGGTATGCATGAAGGGGAAGTTATAAATAAAGAAGATCTTCCTAAAAGATATTTAGGATTTTCTCCATGCTATAGGAGGGAAGCAGGAGCGCATGGCAAGGATACAAGCGGGCTTATACGAGTGAATGAATTCTATAAATTCGAGCAGCTCGTACTCTGCGAAGCAAGCCATGAGAAATCAGTTAGCTTCCATGAAGAATTAAATAGAAATACCGAAGAGTTCATAGAAGCTTTAGGTATACCGTATCATACGGTCATAAACTGCGGTGGCGATCTAGGTCTCGGTCAGGTGAAAAAATATGACATAGAACTCTGGGTTCCAAAGGAGGAGAAGTACAGAGAAATATCTTCTGCTTCTTATTTCCATGATTTCCAGAGCCGTCGTTTGAACATCAGGTACAAAGATGATGAGGGTAAGTTAAGATATGTCCATTCACTTAATGCTACAGCGGTGCCAACTCCGCGCATTCTTGTATCTTTGGTAGAAAATTTCCAACAAGCTGATGGAAGCGTCAAAATTCCTCCAGTGCTCGTGCCGTTCATGGACGGCAAGGACACCCTGACACCCGAGAGCTAATACTTAGAAGTTTAAATGGCTATCCATTCACCAGAATTCCGTCTCAAGCGGCAAAAGAAGAGGCGAAAAATTATGATTATTTCATTGGTGCTGGTTTTGGTGCTCTTTCTAGCTGTTGTATTTGTATCGCATATGAAGCGATTCATAATCTCTGATATTCAAATAGTAGGCAATAGTGTTACAACTGACGATAAATTGAAGCAGATTGTCCAAGAAGACTTGGCAGGAAAATATTTCTGGCTATTTCCTAAAGCTAATGCGGCAATCTTTCCTCGCCAAGCGCTTGCGGCAAATATTTTCTCTGAGATTCCAAGGATACAGGATGTGAATATAGAACTTCTTAACCCTGTTACTCTTCAGGTTTCGGTAAAAGAGAGGAAACCATATGCTCTTTACTGCAAGCAGGCAGTAGACGACCTCTCTGCAGAAAATTGCTTCTTTATAGATGAAGAAGGATTCATCTTTTCTGAGGCCCCGCTGTTTTCCGGCGCAGTTTACTTCATATACACTTCAAATAGAATTTTTGGTGAGCCTTTAGGTCAATATTTTTTGCCTAAGAAGGATTTTATGGAAGTGGCGAATTTCGTAGAAAATGTAGAAGATCTAGGAGTCGAAGGTCGAAGACTTGAACTCTCTGATGGAGTATTCCATTTGTTCTTAAGCAGCTCTGGAGAGATTATTTGGAATAAAGAGGATCCAGCCAGTCTTGTGTGGCAAAACCTGAATGCATTTCTATCTGATAAGGAGATTGCTTCCCAGCCTGATTTTCTGGAGAAAATTTCATATATAGATTTACGCTTTAAAAATAAGGTATTCTATAAATTTCAAGAACAGGCAGTTGAAGAATAAATATAATGAATAAAGGATTTTGGGAGAAGCTTAAACAAGAGAGCGACTCAAAAAGCTCTGGAGGAATTTTTGTATTAGCGCCGATGGCGGATGTCACGGATGCGGCTTTTCGCCAGATCATCGCCAAGTATGGTAAGCCTGATGTGATGTGGACAGAGTTTGTTTCGGCAGACGGCTTAGCTCTGGCTCCGGAAGAGCCTGCCCGAACGGCCAATGGCCATCGGTCGGGCGGGGGGAGAAAGAGCCTCTTGAAAGATCTTGAATATTCAGAGGAGGAGAGGCCGATAGTGGCACAGCTCTTCACTTCCAATCCTGATAATCTTTTTAAGGCAAGCAAGCTGGCAAAAGAACTTGGCTTTGATGGAATAGATATAAATATGGGCTGTCCGGACAGGAATGTAAATAAGCAGGGGGCAGGTGCAGCTTTAATGAAGGATTCAGATCTTGCTAGGAAACTGATCTCTGCTGCCAAGGAAGGAGGAGATGATCTGCCTGTCTCTGTTAAGACTCGCACAGGCTTTAATTCTCCTAATCTTGATTCTTGGCTGCCGGAAATACTTAAGGAAGAACCTGTGGTAGTTACTATTCATGCACGGACAAAAAAAGAGATGTCCAAGGTTCCCGCTCAGTGGGAATTTGTAAAGAAGGCGGTTGAAATACGTGATAAATGCAACAGCTCGTCGCTCATATTCGGCAATGGAGATGTAAAAGATTTAGAGGATGCAAGAGAGAAGATCAGCCAAACCGGATGTGACGGAGTTATGCTTGGCAGGGCTATATTCGGCAACCCATGGCTGTTCTCGGAGAAGACCCCAACATTAAAGGAAAAACTTGAGGTGATGATTGAGCACACATTTCTCTTTGAAAAATTATTAGGAGATATCAAAAACTTTCATTTAATGAAGAAGCATTATAAAGCCTATGTAAATGGTTTTGACGGAGCTGCAGAGCTTCGCTCCGAGCTGATGCAGGCGGAAAATGCAAGCCAAGTAGCTCTAATTACTGAAGAGTTTATCAGGAAAAATCTCTAGAATTTGCAACGTTTTTACAAGTAAGTTTCTTTGACACTATGCGTCTCTTATGCTAAGAAGAGGCAGGATTTTCAGGAGAATGCCTCTCTTGAGCTCTTTTTAAACCATAGGAATTGGAGAGGACAATATGAACCGCTTGTGGCTCGTCTTGCCGGCCCTTGTGCTGATAGCCGGCTGCAAAGCCGACGCAAGTTCCAAGGCCGAGGTGATAGTAATCACCGGCCCTGGAGAGGGCGGAGGAGGCGGGCCACCGGGCCAGCCTCCTGACCTGACCTTCACTCTTTCGGCCAATAACATCACTCTTGGCCAGAGCGTGCTAGCGAAAGCGAGCTGTCCCAAGGGCATTCCGCCTATGGACAAGGGCGGCGACTGGGATGGTGAAGTGAATTCCCTCACTCTTAGTGAGGTAATTACTCCGCCTTCAGCGGGTACGTTCTCGTACAGCCTGACCTGCAGCAATCAGAGCGGGTCGGTTACTGAGACGCGTACCCTTGTTGTAACGTCTGGTCCGGCGGAACCGGAGAAGCCGATCTTGTCGGTAAATCCGAATCTCATCTGGGGTTCGGCTTGTCCAGCGAGTGGCCCTTCAAAGGCTTTCGTCAGTTCGGACAAGGACATCAGCGTCTGGAGTATGCTCGACGGAGCACTGGCTTTCCTTACTAATAAGGACAGCCGGACGGTTACTGTCAATGCGAACACGAACAATGCTTCGGGTACGGCTCGGGTCGTCGGAACAACTCCGCAGGGCAAGGCAGACACCGTTTCCGTAACGGTTAATGCTTGTCCCTCAGAAGATTTCACGGTCGGTACGCCGCCGCAGCTTCGCATCGAAGGCAACGGTTGCTCGATGATTTCTGCTACGACAACTGTCAGTGGCGGAACTATTGCTTCCGTTTCTGGCGGCGAAGGTGTAGTAAGCGTAACCTGGACAAGCTCGAGTGTTACTTTCACTCCAATCGGAGTGGGTACAAGGACTCTCACCTTCACTACAACGGATGGGAGAACCACTCAAGTTCAAGTTACAGTAGTCGAGTGCGCCGGTCCTACGGGGCAGGTGACTCAAGTCGAAGTAGTTCCTCCGGCTCAGGATTGTGTTGTCGGCAATCATGCCAACTTCAGCGCGGTTGTCCATTACACTGGAGTCATTTCATCGACTGCGGTGGAGTGGGATGTTCCGAGTTCGAGCGTTGCCTCTGTTGTAACACGGGCTCCAAACGATCTTGTGCTCAGATGCAATGAGCCAGGCACGATAACCGTAGTTGCAAGAGCCGTGGCGAACACGTCTGTCTCGGACTCTGGCGTGCTCACGGTAGTCAATCCACCCCCTGCGCCAACTTGCCCGACGACAATCGACTACTTGCCAGCTGGCGGGTCGCTTCCGGCGAATGGTACAAGAACGCTTGCAGTGCAGAACTGGCCATCCGGTACAACGAATTGCCAGCCGTTCTGGTACTTGAGTCGTCCTGATGTAGCTCAAGTAGCAGGTGCTGATAACATCATTACCATTGATGGAACTCAGTACTACGCAGGCATTCATGCCGTGCTCCGCGGTGTCTCAGAAGGAACGGTTATCGTCTGCGTGCAGACGAGCATCACGACTCCGGAAGTGAAGCGCTGCTACGATTGGACGATCACTCCGCCGGTTTCGGCCGATGTAATTCCGTACAGCGAAGAGTCTGGCCTCATCCTTAAGTATATGAACGTCAAGGGCGTGTCCCAGACGTACAAAGGATCCTAAAACCTTAACCCGGCCTGACGGCCGGCAGCCCTCCACTACTTTTCGAAACGAAGAGTGGTGGGGGGCTTTTACATTTGTTTGCTATACTAACTCCATGACGAAAGCAAAAGAGGGAGGCGAGAGCACTGTTTTTTATCGCAAGTACAGGCCCAAGAGCTTTAAAGATGTAATAGGCCAAGAGCATATAGTGAGCGTGCTCGAAAGCGCAGTAAAGCTAGGTAATATTTCTCATGCGTACTTGTTTTCCGGCAACAGAGGCACTGGCAAGACTTCTGTCGCCAGAATTTTATCTAAGGAAATCGGCACATCTGCAAATGATTTATATGAAATGGATGCCGCTTCACAGACTCAAGTAGATAACATGCGCGAGCTGACAGAGAGCGTTCACACCTTGCCATATGAATCCAAGTATAAAGTATACATACTCGACGAGGCGCACATGCTTTCTCGTGCATCGTTCAATGCTCTTCTTAAAACTCTCGAAGAGCCGCCGGCACATGTCGTATTTATTCTGGCTACCACCGCACCGAACAAATTGCCTGAGACTGTTATCTCACGCTGCCAAACTTTCGCTTTCAAATCGCCAAATCAAAAAATATTAAAAGACTTCGCCGTATCCATAGCCAAAACAGAAGGAGCAAAATTAGAACCGGATGCAGCGGAGCTTGTCGCTATTTTAGGTGACGGTTCGTTCCGAGACACTCACGGAGTCATAGAGAAAGTCCTTTCATCGGCCGACAAGAAAAGTATCAGCAGGGAAGATGTAGAGAATATTACAGGCGCTCCTAAGGCGCAGCTTGTAAGAGGTATCCTTGAAGCGGTGGTGGAAAAGGATTTGGAGAAAGGCTTGAAGTCTGTTGGTGCAGCCGGGCAGTCGAATACAGACATGAAGCTTTTCGCCAAGCTTATTCTCGAAAGAATGCGATTTCTTTTCCTGCTGCGCCTTAAAGCAGGAATGGACAAATATATAGAAGATCAAGTGTCTGAAGATGATTTCAAATATTTGAAGGATTTGGCAGCTAAAGCTGGACCCGACCTTACCTCGGATGTTTTAGTGAAATTTATTACAGCTTATGAAGATTCCGGAAGGACTTCTATACCTGAATTAGCTCTTGAGATTGCTTTAGCAGATTCGATTTCTCCTGCTAGCGGTAGCCTCTTTTAAGGAAATCTATAAATCCCCACAAACCTAATATCAGATTCACCACAAGGATCATGATGTGTAGAGGCGTGTCGAATGGCAGGTCTTTGATCGAATACAAATATGTCGAGAGGGTAAAGCCCGCCAGTCCGAAGAAAATATCGGATGCAATATTTGTAAACGGTTCTATTATCTTTACCGAGAATTCAAACACCTCCCATAAGATCATAATGATCAGAGAAAAAGCCAGGGCGGCAGCCAAGCTGGAGCCAAGCAAGTAGAACAGACCGGCAAGCAAAAATCCAGAAAGGAAATGCACCAGAGACCACATGTCTGCATATTTGCCGTGCTTCCAAATGCTCATTAATTGGATTGATTAGATTTCGTCAATCGCATCATATGCGAGATCTTCAGCTTTCTCAGCAAGATCCTGTGCATCGTCATAGTTCTTGTCGTCTAATTCCTCGAGAGCTTCATCGAGAGTGTCTCTTGCATCATCGAGCAACTCTTCTGCTTCATCAGTGTCATCTCCATCATCACGAGCTTCATCTATCAAGTCATCTGCATCCTCTATGGCATCTCTGGCGTCGTCTATTGCGTCCTTAACATCTTCTTCGGCTTCTCCTATGGAATCTATAGCATCATCGACAAGATCTTCTATATCATCCACTAAGTCTTGTGCTTTTTTGTAGTTTTCTGAATCGAGATTGTCTTTAGCTTCATCGAGTACATCTTCAGCCTCCTTGAGTATATCTTCGGCTTTGTCTGTGTCTTCTCCGTCATCATTGGCTTCATCTATAGTGTCCCATGCATCTTCGATTTGATTCTTTGCTTCTTTCACCGCGTCTTCCGTCTCTTCTTCCTCAGATTGACCGCCCGCTTCTTCAAAAGCATCTTCGGCATTGTCATAAGCTTTCTCTGCTGATTCGAGAGCTTCTTCATAGTCTCCGTCAAAATATGCAACCACTGCATCATCAAGATCTTCATCAGCATTTTCAATTTCAGCCTTTGCTGCGTTTATGTCACCCTCGCCATCATCTATTTGATCCTCCGCTTCTTCTATGAAATCGAGTGCTTTCTTTATCGCTTCTTTTGCAGATTTTTCATTTGCTTTTGGTTCTGCATGGGTCTGTGAGGCAGATTGCTTGGCTGCAGCAATTTGATTTTGAAGATTTGTTATTTGGCTTATAAGATTTGCAACGGACGGGTTGTTCTGAGGGCTTGCAGGTGTCTGTTGTAAGCCTGATTGCAGCTCGGCATATTTTTTTCGCGACATAGGACCGAAATAACCTGTAGCACTCACGCCGTGAGCGGCCTGCCAAGCCTGGACAGCTTTCTTTGTAAGGCCTTGGAATTGATTAGTTTCTCTGCCGGGTGAGCCGACTCCCGAGGCTGCTATAACATATCCAGACTCATTCAAGTATTTTTGCAGACATCTTACATCTTCACCGACAGTATCGATTTCCAAGTCTCTGTCGAAATTGCATTTTGGGGCTGCTGAGACCGTAGAGGTAGGCACCCAAGAAAGAGTGATTAAAACGGCGCTGGCAATAATGAATCTAGTTTTCAACATACAAAAATTTTGGCTTTAAGTGGAGAATAATAAATTAATTATAAACATAAAGCCGAGCCTGAACAAACTTGATAACTCTCTTTTTTAATTTTTAGCGATACAGACAGCCTACCCAGCAGCATAGCTGGCTAATATTTTAAGAATAAATTAAATCTAATTCACTTTATCTACATGTACGGAATCGGCAATATTTTGCACAAGCTCGGCGTCAATCTCGCCTGAAGTCAGATTGGCTGGAGGGCGTACAACCAGTGCAGAAAATTTAGATTCAGGGGTATTGGCTGCGATGTTAAAAGCAAAGAGGGGACCGAAAGCACTTTCTGCCTTCTCTCCGGTATCTAAGTTTTCATGGACTCGATTTAGGTAAAAACGAGTGCTTTCCAGACCGCTTTCTGTCGTATAAGATTCTCTTTGCATTATTTTGTCGCAATATATTGTGGCGCCCGGTCCATCGGCAGCACATATATTTCTGCTGGTTTCAAAAAGAAAGTCATTAAAGCTATGGTAGCCGCCTTCACCGCCGCTCTTCACTACATTTACTTCCGCTACTGCATCGAACCCATCTTGGCCTACCGGATTGCCGATAGCTATGATTTCATCAGTATATTCTTTGTAAGTGTATCCGGCAGCAATGTCGAAAGAGAATCCGTAAGTATCACTGGTATAAGTTTGTTCAGTATTATCAGCGTTGTTAGTGTTCGTCATGCAGTTCTCGTAATCCGGATCTAAATTGTCGCCATGCATGACGATTGCAGAATTGCCTTTGTTCCAAAAGATGAGTGATTCATCTTCATTCGCGAATCTAACGCCGCTGCCCGAGATAGTCTGAGGCAAGGTAGTGCTTGCTGCGCCATTTAGAGACAGCTCCACGCTGCCGGTAGGTACAGGCGGCTCTCCGGGTGTTACAGGCGCAGCTTTTGCAGGATTTTCATAATAAATAGCGGAAATTTCTCTTCCATTGTCGCAGGTATATACAGCCGCGCCGACTTGGGTTTCGGATGAGTTGGGTTTGTCGCGCCATATCCATAGGGTCAGGGCTACTACAATAATGATTAATAATGCAATGTATTTTTTCATTTATTTAGAATAGCATATGTTGCTTTTCTCGAGTTGAATTATAGTTGGCAGAGTCTTGCGGGGTTATTATATATTTAAATTTCATGAAAATTTTCGTTAAGGCAAAAACTAACGCCAAGGAGAACAAAATAATTCCTCCGCCGCTTAAGCTTATAGATGGCTTGGAAGAGTGGTATACAGTTTTGGTTAAAGAGACGCCGATTGAAGGCCGCGCAAATGAAGCAATCATTAAACTTTTAGCAGAGTATTTTAAAGTAGCCAGATATCAGATTAAACTCGTTTCCGGAGCCAAGTCTAAAACAAAGGTCTTCAAAATAGACTCTGAAAAATAAAATAGTTTTGCATTATTTTTTGACGTTTTTTAAACGTTGCTGCCCGACAGGGACTCGGTCACGCATAATTTTCTGCTGAAAATTTGCTCGACCCCGCCTCACTCCGCCGCGCTCCGGCTTTCTCGTCCCTCTCGAAACAAGCAATGATGCTTTGCTCAAACAGCTCCCAGCTGTTTTTGCAAATCATTGCTGGCCGTCTCGGGCTGGGACCTTAATCGGCCAAGCCCAGATTGACGGAATTGAGCTTATTTTAGCACTCAAAGCGACGCGTCTCGAGCACTAAATTTTTTTGATCTCCTCGTAACAATCTTTTAATGTGCCGTCCATTAAATATCCAAATAAATAAGTTGCTTCCACTAAGCTTTTATGTAGCTCGTTGCTATTCTGTGCGAATCTTAATAAATCATTCTCAATATTACTCTGGTGGGAATTCTCGAGTGTTGCTGCACCAAACGGTCCACCATGTACTGAAGAAGAAAAATTTGTATATTGCTCTAAACGGCCCAGAAGGTACTCTTTTTTATATTGTTCAATCTCTTTAATACTATCGTTGTTATTAGAAACCAGATAGAAAAATATTTGCTCGATGCGGAATTCCTTTCCTGACTCTCGAATTGCATTATTATTATCACCCTTAGTGCTTAATTTATCTTTTTCTGGATAGACTACCTTGTTGTAATTATTGATTTTTTCAAATGATTCAAGATCCTCATTTGCCTTAAGGTTTTTACAATATCGCTCTCCAACTGAGTCGTCATTTTCATTTAATGCTCTAACGTATATGTAAAGGTGTCGAAAATTATGCTCAATAATAGATCGAGATAAAACCGCGGAAGAATACACATTCCTGTTATTGCATTCACTAAGAATTGCACTATTTAGATACCCACTTCTGGAAAGTAAACCTAAAAGTGCTTTGCTAGTATATTTAAATTTAGTCTTTGCTAACGATTCAATTAATGAAGGTAATGATTTTGCAATACTTTCTGCTAATTTGGCATTAGACTCAAGCAACAAACTTATTTGCTCATTATCCATGATTCTTAATCTTCCTTATCATTAACTCTGGCTTTCCAGCATTCTGTTCCTCACCGAATTCAATATTGAGAGTATTAAGAAAGTTTCTAATTTCCTCCTTTGTTTCGGCAACTTTTTCATCTGGGACCTGCTCAAGTTTCTCAACCTCAAGGAAAAGTCCGAGATTCTTTACATCCTCCAGCACTATTTCGTAATCACGAGTCATGTAGGTGTACTTCGTGTTATCAATTCTTACGAGTTCTTCAAATCCAAGATGGCGATTAATCTCAAGCGCAGTTGTAAAGTCTCCAATTTCAGTTTCGTGTTCATCAGAATGAGACCACTGTGTGTTGTTATCGAAGTGATCTACTTTGTAGGCAACAGATGCCTTTCCATCTTTTGATCTAATTCTGTAGCAATTATTTAATCTGCCGCTCTCATCAGGCTGCAAATCTTTCCTAAATGGGCTTGTGAAGTAGACATCAATAACTTCTTTAGCACCAACAAATTCAAACTGCTCAAGAGCTTTCTTGGCCGTTTCTATATCACTCTTAACTTCTATCAAAATCTCAATTTCTTTCATGGTTGGATTGTATCGCTGGCACCAACAATACCACTCTATGCAGAGCTTGAAAAGAGATGTATGAACGCGTCTCGTACGACGCTCTAAACGGCTGCCCGACAGGGACTCGAACCCCAATTTCTTGGACCAAAACCAAGCGTCCTGCCATTAGACGATCGGGCAATAAGGTACAGTTTACCTTTAATTAATCACTTGTAGATTAGCATATAAGTATATTTATTGAAACGAAGTCTTTTCGAATGCGTCTTAAGATTTTGACTAAATATTTTCCATTTAATAACGCATGGAAAGGAGGATTAAATGCGACTGGAAACTCCAGGCAACATCAAACGGATAATCGAAGCTCATTTCTACGAAGGCATGGAGGTCAAGAAAGAGATAGGAAGTACTGGTATCGTATTGCGCGGCATTAGCATACGCAATCTGATACCCGGCATAAGTGTAGTAACTCTGCTTGACCCCTCAAGCACGCCTTACAAACTGGTAATTTCTGCCGACATTGAGGCAAAGTTTGAAGAGGCGGGGCTGCGCATTATTTCGGGAGAATGGAAGGAATTTTTCACGATGTTGCGTCCAGGGTGGTCTGTGGGCTTTATTAATTGGAGGAAAAGATAATGGTATTAAAGACCGGCTTTATAAGGCCGGTCTTTATATTTACAAATAGATTTTAAGTGGTAAAGTATTGGCAGGACTGCTCACTTCAACCCCAAGGAGGTCCAAGTGTCTTCTTCTACCGAACGCGCTAGGCCGGAGCTTCGCTTGTCTGTACTTCAGAATGACTGGCCAAGATGCCCGTTCTACGGAATGAAAGGTGCCGGGCTCTCATTTACTCCCACCTATCGGAATCAATGCGGCTTGGTGCGGGAGGGCAGCCGGTGCAAGATGAAGGATGGTTCCCAGGACCCTGAATGGGACGGGTGCAAATTCTTCAACATCCCTGAGAACAGCAGGTATTTCTCTGTGCTAGAGAGTAATGCTGTTTTCCGGATCAACGGAATTTCTGTCCCCGCCAAGGAGCACTTCAAGAAGGTTCTCGGCAGGGTGATTCTGGACCGGCCTGTTCCCTTCGACTCCTCGAAGGTCGATTTCTCCGGCATGACTCCGACTGGGGAATGAGGCACTGAATTGTTGTTGATGTAGCCCCGCCGATTCGGCTGAATCGGCGGGGCTTTTCCATTTCTTCTTTTTAATCCATAAAGTGATAAAATTTGGGCAGAGAGTTATTTCAGTACCCTTTGTTTAAGGAGGGGATTATGTATCTCGACGACCTGCCTGCCTTGTGTGCCAGAATACATGCATTCCAACAGCAGACTCTAAACAATGAGCTTTCCTGGAGTTTGCCGAGGCCCGTACCGGCCTCTAAGGGCTCCGACCGCAGCGAATACTGGTTTTCGTATGGCAATTTTGAACACGTCAAGAAAGGAGCTAAGAAATCCAATCTGGCTGTGTTCATCAAAAATCCGCATCGTCAGCTCAACTACTGCGACCCGCATGGCTCCATGCTATTGCAAGCGCCCGGCTTGAGGGTGACTGACCTCCTTTTCCTCTTTCATTCGCATATTCAAGATGAGACATTTGTGAGTGTTCCTGCAGGAAAAGAGAGGCGTTTGGCCAAGGTCATCAAGGGAGTGGTGTCAGATTTGCCGTGGGCACTTGAGGATGCGAATGAATTTAATTTCCGCCTCAACAAAGAGATAATCAAGCTCTATTATATGGCGCATTACTGTGCCAATTGTAGAGTTATGCGGAAAATCGAGGCAGAGTTTGCGCTTCTTGAACTTTCGGAATATATGCATTAACTCTAGGTTCCCGTCCGCCGATTCGGCTGAATTTTTCTCAGCCCCGCATGCACGCATGCGGGGCTTTTAAATATATTTTTATTCAGGATGCTATAATACCTGTATGACGAAAAAAATTTTAGGAGCAGCATTGTTAATTTTAGTTGTTATTATCGCCGCCGTTTACTGGCTAGGGCTTAAATCAAATGATGTAGAAGCTCCGGTGCAGAGTTTTCAAGAATGTGTGGATGCGGGGAATCCAATCATGGAGAGTTATCCTGAGCAATGCAGAACACCTGATGGCAGGACGTTCGTTAATCCAGATCAAGTAGTTGACACTCCTTCAAATGAAGTCGACACAAGCACTGAAGATACTTCAGACACTCAGAACAATGCCACCGGCACTGTGATCTGCACTCTTGAAGCTAAGATTTGTCCAGATGGTTCAGTTGTCGGACGCATGGGTCCGAATTGTGAGTTTGCTCCTTGTCCCGAGCAGTAGAATTATTGTTGATACGTCTATAAACCCATAAAACAAAATGCAGAAGATAATACCTAATCTATGGTTTGATACTCAGGCAGAAGAAGCTGCAAACTTCTATGTCTCATTGTTCAAAAATTCTAAAATAGGAACAGTTACTAAGTACGGTCCTTCAGGAGCAGAAGTTTCAAAAATGCCGGAAGGAAGCGTTATGACAGTGGAATTTTCGTTAGACGGGTTTAAGTTTATCGGCATAAACGGCGGGCCGATTTTCAAACTCAATCCTGCTCTGTCCATATTTGTTCAATGCGAAACAGAAGAAGAATTGGATAATCTATGGAAAATGCTTTCTGAAGGCGGCGAGGTTCGAATGGATCTTCAAAAGCAAGAGTGGAGCGATAAGTATGGCTGGGTCAGCGACAAATACGGTGTCTCATGGCAACTCAATCTTCCAAAGGATTACAGTCAGGTTAAACAAAAGTTTGTAATAAGCATGCTATTTGTGGGAGAGCAGGCAGGCAAGACAGAAGAGGCAATGAATTTCTATACGTCTGTTTTTCCAAATTCAGAAATATTATCTATCGCCAGATATGAAAAAGGTGAGGGTTCGCCGAAAGATGAAGGCAATATTAAATATGCAAATTTCAGACTTGATGGTCAGGAATTTATGGCCATGGACAGTGGATTCGATCATAAATTCAGCTTCAATCCAGCTTTCTCGCTTTTGATAAATTGCAAGGATCAGGAGGAGATGAATGAATATTATGACAAGCTCTCGGCCAAGCCTGAAGCGGAGATATGCGGATGGCTCGAAGATAAGTACGGTGTTTCTTGGCAGGTTGCTCCGGAGGAATTAAATACAATGATCAGTTCCCTCGATCCGGAATCGCAAGAGAAAGTAATGAAGGTAATGTATAAAATGAAGCGTCTCAATCTTGAGGAGCTCAAGAATGCCGCAAATTCATAACAGCAATTCGGCAAGATTGAAAATATTAATAGATTTGATATCGTAACCGCATGACAACAAAAAGACTTTACAGAAGCAGAACAAACAAGATTTTTGCAGGAATTTGTGGCGGTATAGGAGAATACGCAGGCATTGATCCAGTAGTCATCAGAGTGCTTTGGCTCCTTGTTACTATCTTTACCGGATTTATCCCAGGGCTTATCGCATATATATTGACCATATTCATCATTCCGGCAAAACCGACTTCTCCACACACTCACATTTCTGAAGATTAAAGCAGTGTTATTATGATTAGTGGTTTATTAGTTAGTTAACCACTATGGAATTAACAATTTTACTTTCCAAAGTATTTGGAATTTATCTTTTAGTAGGAGGTCTGACATACATGACTCGCCAGAAATATTTTATGGCAGTGGTTCATGATTTTGTCGGAGACAGAGCATTGAGAATGGTGATCTCTGCAGCAGAAATCATCGCTGGACTCTTTCTTGTCCTCAACCATAACCTCTGGGACAGTTGGCCTCAAAGAATAGTGTCAGCAGTAGGCTGGTTGGTAGTTCTTGAAGGCGCTCTTTACCTCGTTCTGCCGGAATCAACAGTAAAGAAGATCCTTAAGTTGTTCAACACTAAAGGTTGGTATGTAGGAGGAGGTGTGGTTTCAGTGCTTCTTGGCTTATACCTTGTAAACTACGGTTTCGGACTGGGATTGCTTTAATCCGGTTCACGTGTGTTAGTTGAATATTGAAATCAAGTACTTGTCTATGTCTCGCTGTTCGAGATCGTAGAAGTGCTTGTTTTCTTTTTGGAGGTCTTCTGCTAGATCTGTGCCAACAAAGCGCCAATGCCACGGCTCGAACTTATAGTAAGCATTGTCTTTCGGATATGAGAGAACAAAACCGTATTTATAAGCATTTTCATTGAGCCATTTATAAGCCGGGTCAGATTCAAAGCTGTCAAAGACTCCGCCTACTGCCGGAGTAGTGAAGTCCACTGTTGTGCCAAGCTGATGTTCTGAATAACCTTGATCTGCAGAGAATTGGTTTGCTCCGGAGCCGTAAAGGACTGTGTATCCTGCCTTTAAGGATGCTTGCGCATCAAATGAGCGGAAGGCCGAAGCTATTCGCAGATCTATTCCAGCATCACTAGCATCTTCTAAAAGATCTTCAAGGTAAGGCCAAACATCTGCATGTATCAGGCGGTTACTGCCTTCTCCAAATCGGTACTTCTCATCTATCTCTTCAAGTTTGGATGGTATGTAATTTTCATTTAAGAAATAAACTTTTGAATATTTTTTAAGCAGTTCTTCGTCAGTATTAGCAAGCTTCTCGAGATCGCCGACGGTTCCGGTGATTTCCTTGATGGTAGGAGCGAAAGTGTTGATTGTTTCTTCTTGTTGTTTGGCAAGTTTTTCTAAAGCCTCTTTTTCTTGTGTCGTTGCGTCTAATTTTTCTTCCAGTTGAGATTTTTCAACAAGGAGAGATTTGTACTTACCTCTAAGATTGGCATCAGAATAAACGCTGTAGCCGACAAGTCCCGCAAGAAGAGCCGCGATCACTATCTGTAGAGTCGGATTTTTCAACTTGTTCTGAATTGCTGATTTCACGATTGCCAGTTTATCACATTATCCCTCTTATGAGCCATGATATTATAGATAAATTAATCAGATGTTTAAAATAAGAAGACAGCTTCTAATGAAAGGTCTGGCATTGCTCGCCATTTTTGCTTTGGCATTCTTCCTTGCTCATCTAGCCAGAGAGAATGAGCTGGTGCGTCAGACTGTAGAGAATCTTGGTTATCTGGGCGTGCTTATAGTCTCTTTCATAAGCGGTTTCAATTTAGCTGTTCCTATACCGGCCGTGGCTTTCTTGCCTCTTTTTCTGGAGGCAGGACTGAGCTTTTGGATTTGTGCTCTGATAATAACTTTCGGCATGACAGTCGCCGATTCTCTGGTATACGCATTCGCCAGCTTCGGCAGAAGAGTGCTTTTCGATGTTTGGGGCCGCAATATAAGAGTAAGGCTTGATTCACTCAGGGTAAAACATATTTTTCTGCCTCTTTTGGTGCTATTTTTCTTTGCCGCTTTTGCACCTCTGCCGAATGAAGTGCTGCTGATACCTATGGCTTTTTTCGGTTATAAAATAAAAAATGTTTTGCCTGTGATTTTTCTTGGTAATCTCGTCTTTGTGTTTTTGTATTCAGCAATCATTTTGGGTCTTTTCAGTATATTCTGAGAAGGTAAATAATAAGCAAATTAAGCGTCTATAATTATGAACATGAAAGGTTTAAGAATTGGCTTGATAGTAGTGCTGGTAATCATTGCTACTGCTCTTGTAGTGTTTTTTATAAAATGCAACGGCGGTATCTGCTCTGATTTAGGAGTTGGCAATCAGAAACCCGATGCTGGCCAGCAGGACGTCGAGCAGCAGCCGCCTCTTGAGACAAGTATGATAAAGGTCAGTGCTCCTTTGCCGGGCTCTCTTATTTCAAGTCCGCTTAGGATTGAGGGCGAAGCAAGAGGCGGCTGGTATTTTGAAGGATCTTTCCCTGTAAGACTGCTTGATGGAAATGGTAATGTCTTAGCTTCCGGCCCGGCAGAAGCGATGGGGGAATGGATGACAACTGAATTCGTACCTTTCCGAGCAAGTCTCTCTTTCGACTCGCCGCAAACGCAAACTGGCACTTTGGTTCTGGAAAAAGCCAATCCTTCTGGTTTGCCTCAGAATGCTGACGAGGTAACAATTCCTGTAAGGTTCAGTACAGCTAGTCCAGCAGAGAGAAATATTATTCTTTATTATTACAATGAAGATAAAGATACCGATGCACTCGGAAATATCCTCTGCTCCTCAAAAGGACTTGTTGGAGTTGTCAGAAGTATTCCCAGAACTGTCACTCCTATACAAGACAGCATCAATCTTCTTATTCGTGGAGAGCTCTCTTCAGCTGAGAGGGCTCAAGGTATAAGCACAGAGTTTCCTCTGGCAGGTTTAGAGCTTTCAGGGGCAGCACTTTCAGGTGGTATTTTAACTCTTGAGTTTAATGATCCGCGCAATGCCACTTCTGGTGGAAGCTGCAGGTCCTCCATACTTAGGGCTCAGATAGAAGCTACAGCCAAGCAGTTTGAAAATGTAAATTCAGTCAGATACAAGCCGGAAGATTTATTCCAGCCATAGCATATTAAAATTTGAGTTTATTTAAAAAAGACCCTTGCGGGTCTTTTTTAAAGCTTAGGCCTGTGCTGCGCCTTCAGCTGGAGCTTCGGTCGGGGTCTCAGGAGCAGCTGGTGCTTCTGGAGTTCCTTCCGGCTTTACCTCCTCAGGCATAGGTGCCTGTGGGTTGTTTGTCTGTTCTTCCATTTGGTGTGAGTTTCCATTAGGGCTTGTAAAAGAAAGCAAGCCAAAAGGCTTACTTCAGGATTGTAACATTCTCAGCTTAGATGTAAACCCAGCAGTTACTTTTAATAATCTCTGTCAAATATTGATAATTCACAAAATTGTGGCATATTATAAAAATGATTGAGAGGCTTAATCTAGGCAGATTGAAAGCTTGGTACGAGATGAATGAAAGCAAGTTGTCGTCCGGCTCGCTTCTTTTGGGTTTCGTAATAGATTCTCTTACTTTGCCGCGGATTGATAACATTAAAGGCAATCTTTGGATAGCATTTAACCTCTGTCTGGTCGCCCTTTGCATTGTCATTTTGAATGCACTGGCTAAGCAGGAGGCATCGCCTAGGGTACAAAAAATGTCTATTTGGCTTACCGCCATACTGCAGTTCAGCATGGGCTCTACTCTTGGCGCATTCTTTATCTTCTATTTCAGAAGCGCCACTCTTGTATCCGCTTGGCCGTTTATGCTTTTACTCCTGCTGGTCATGATCTCCAACGAACTCTTCCAGAAGAAGTATGCCAAGCTGGTATCTCAGATAAGTTTTCTTTATTTCTCGATTTTCCTGTTTCTCATATTCTTGGTGCCTTTATTAACGCACCACATTGGCAGGATGATTTTCCTATTAAGCGGTTTTGCAAGCCTCTTGGTTATCTGGATGTTTTTGAAGGTTGTCAGAAAAGTTGCTCCTCTCAAACTTGAGCGCAGCAGAAAGCCTTTAACTTTGTCTATTGCTGCAATATTTTTAGCTATGAATATTCTTTATTTCACAAACCTTATACCGCCGATACCTTTATCCTTGAAAGACGCTGGAATATACCATGGACTAGAAGTCGAAGGAGGTAATTATCTGCTATCTAAGGAAAATCACGGCATTTGGGGATACTTTCAATTGAGACAGAGATTCCACACATCTTTAGGTCAGGATGTTTATGCTTATAGCTCCATATTTTCACCGCCTTCTTTAGACACCCAGATAGTGCACCAATGGCAATACAAGAAAGATGGGGAATGGGTAACGGAGAGCCGAATACTTCTTAATGTGTCCGGAGGACGCGGCGGCGGCTTCCGTACTTTCTCTAAAAGATCTGATTTAAAAGACGGATACTGGAGGGTTAATGTTAAGACGGTGCAGGGACAACTTATAGGTCGGATAAATTTTAAGGTTGTTTCTTCTGACACCGATTCCAACCTTGAAATTGCAATTAAATAATGAAAGAATAAGCGCTTTACAAAGTCATAAAATACTCGAAGAAAATGAAAGAAAGGCAGAGAGCGGACGTCTCGTAATTAATGACAAGTGAAGAGAAAAATTCATCAAACGAGACTCAAGTTCATCAGGCTATAAGCGGCATTTCATATCCGGCTACCAAGGATGAGCTGATCGAGTATGCCAAGTCTAGAAACTCCAGTGATGAGATTATAGACCAGCTCGAAAGCCTGCCTTCAATAGAATACATCAACGAGCCGCAGGTACTGACCACTATCCGAGAATATAAAAGTTAAAGTATGAAGAAAGAGTCCAGAATAATTTTAATAGGAGCATTCTTAATAATATTATTCGGCATGCTCTCTGCAGCTGTTTTAAATAGCAGGCAGACAATGCCTACAGCATCTGCCAGAGCAGACGAGAAAGGCAGTTTCGCTTGCGCTATGGACGCCAAGGTTTGTCCGGACGGTACATTTGTAGGAAGGATACCTCCTTACTGCCAGTTTGCGAATTGTCCGGGTTCTGTTCCCTCACAAGATAACTTTTAAAAGAAACATCCATAAAGTCAGTTCTTATGCCGGTAGTGCCTTCAGTTAGGATATCTCCGTGAAGTTTGCCTGCATCTTGCGTTTTAAGAACCTCTATCCATTCACCATCTTCCTCAGCCAGCAGCAATCTGATCTCAAGGCCGGAATCTGTCTCTTTGGCAATTAGATTCAGGCCGATATTTTCATGCTGAGGCAGGAGAGTCGGGGAGAGATTACGGTCATATTCACCTTCGAAAACTTGAGCCTCTGCAAGAACTTTAAAAGAGCCTTCGAACTTCTTTTTTATTACTGCTTTGCCGTCAGACTGTATGCCGGCGTAATAATAATTATTCAAATCTTTATAT
>CAZUDK010000003.1:0-82815 GCA_964618905.1 uncultured Candidatus Saccharibacteria bacterium | reverse complement strand
CGTAATAATAATAATTCAAATCTTTATATCTAAGGTATAGGAATATACCGCTTTCAGCATTGCGGTTTGGACTGAGCGAAAGATTTGTGCGGTCTATCTCAAACCAAAATTCCTGAAACGGCTGAGAAAAATTTTGCTTTGTCAGCAGCTTGAAGATGTTTTGAGGGTGGTAACCATTGTCCGTATCCATGGGGTTAGCCCTCAGATAATGCCTGCGCCACTTGTTCTCGGCATCTAACTCTCCATGAATAGTTTCCCATCCATCTTCTTTGGCTATCATTTCCGCGCCGGATTCGAGCCATAGGCTTGGATGCTCAGTTTTTGCCGGAGAAAGAGTCTCTTCAAATATTGCCGGTTCGCTGCTTGTATCAGAATTTGCGCTCCATGCATAAGGCAGAGTCCAGTAGAATCCAATCAGAAAAAATATCATTAGGAAGATTTTCTCAGACCTGTTCATAAATCTTTAAGACGAATTAGAGGTTTAAAGTTACCTCATTTTTCATTTATTGTCTTCCTTGGAAAGAAAACCCTATTGGCATCGTCTAGTGCCTTAAGGAGCAGGAGGCTTTTTGTCTTTTGTTCCTAAAATAATTATGGCAGAGAAAAAAGGATTAAATTCGCTGAACAAAAGAATTTTTTTCGGATTAATCTTTTCTTTTTTGCTGCCTGCCGGGAATGTTTTAGGACATTCCTATATTGATTTAGGTTTCGGCTTGAATGCAACGGCTACTGCTGATTACAGCGATCAAACACAGAGCAATAAAAGAGCAAGTTCTTCTGTAAGCTCAGATGGTTTGGCACTGGATGCAACAAATACTAAAAATTCAAACGAGCCGGAACCGAAGATTGTTGAAGATAGTATAGAGGTCAAATACAAGCAGCCCGGCAGACTGTTAGGTCTGTTTCCTGTGACTTTCGAAGCGGAAGCTATAACTTATGCAGATGGTCATGTAGAAATTAACTACCCTTGGTATACATTCTTTGTCGTGGATAATCGCAGCAAAGTTGAAGCTGAAATAAAAGAAGAGGTGGCGGATATTTTCTCTTCAAATTCCGGCCAGCCGTTTAGTGCTGAGGAAAAGGAGAAAATATCTGCACGCATGAGAGATATACTTTCGACGAACTTGGAAGCAGATGCAGAAGCAAGTTTGTACACCCATTAATAGGTGTGCAGGGTCCACAAAGATTGAAGATAAATTAAATATTAAATCTTGAAAAAATCAAAGATTTGGTATATAATGAAATCATCAGAATTCTACTCAACCGCTTGACGTGACGACAGACTTTCGGAGTAGGCCATGTCTAGAAATTAAAGATTCTTCATTTATAAGTGTCAGGTCGATTCTTTAACTTTAAGATTTGGCGTATTCGTACGTCTATAGGTTATGTTAAACGAAAATGTTCGAAAGCAGTTTGCCGAGGTTTATGACCAGGAAGCAGACGCTGTGTTCAGATTTTGTTTGATGAGAACATCAGACAGGGAAGTAGCTTTGGATTTTACCCAGGATACTTTCATGAGGTTCTGGAATTCTCTTTGTTCAGATAAAAAGATAAATAACCACAGGACATTTATCTTTACTATTGCTCGTAATATCATTATAGATTGGTATCGCAAGAAGAAGTCCGTCTCATTAGACGCTATTCTCGAGGGAGTCGGAGCTGCTGACAAATCCAGCTTTGCAGCGGTAGCAAGAGAAGATGTAGAGATTGAAGCTGAGGCAGAGTACATGATAAGGCAAATCTCTACTCTCGAAGAACCGTATCAGCACGCTGTGTACTTAAGATGTGTAGAAGAACTTAAGCCGCGTGAAATTGCAGAAATACTCGGAGAATCCGCTAATGTAATATCGGTTCGTATCAGCCGAGGACTTAGTCAATTGCGTTCCCAGTTAAAAGCGGAAAATGCAAAAACAACTCAATAGCTGCCCCAGCGGCAATTGTCCAAAAGGAATAGAAGTTATAAGAAAAATCGGCCTTACTCGTGAAGAGAAGAGGGCGATTTTTCATTCCGTATTAAATCTGCATGCTTTAAGTGCTTTATCGAAAAAACTATTGCCAGAGAGGGTATCAAATATGGGAGAGAACCCTATTTGAAGATTAACTGTTGAAGTTAATTAAGATTTCTATACCATCCCACCAACCGTTATTGTTGGTGTCGGGGTCATATGGATCTGTCGGTATGCAACCTGATCCGGCCTGTTCGCTAGTGCAGGTCTCGATGACGTCAGTTAGGCCATCTTTATCCGTATCTTGAACTAATTTGTCCAGCTCGGCTTCTATTTGGCTCTCGCTTAGATTGTCTTTACTTGTTATTGCGCCTTCTGTGGGTTTGAAGCCTATCAGCTTAGGCTCTTTTCCATTTTCCTTGGCGAAATAGATGATAGATCTGAACCTGCCGCGTCTTTGGGAGGCATTGTCATCAATTTCTTTATAATCAGTGGAAAGTATTATTTGGTTTTCATCCGACCACACATTTGTAAAATCTTCTTCTTTGAACTTGCTTCCTGCAGAATAAGCATAATCCAGTCTGGCATAGCACTCTGCTTGCATTGAAGGGTCTTGGCAGACAGGTGATGGATTGTGGGCTAGCTTAGCTACTCCTTCTGTATCATGAGCATGGGCGTATTCAAGATATCTCTGCCATGTCTCCCAAGCCATCTCTCCTTCTATAGAAGGCATGCGCAAACCTTCAATAAAGGAGAACTCATCCGGCCAAGAACTTGAATTAACAGGTAAGATGCTGAGAAAATTTCCGGGGATATTTTGGACGCCCATCAAAATAGCTACTACTATAATACCTATAGCTGCGGCTAAATATTGTTTGGTATTCATGTATTTGATTATATCAAAATTATCATGTTAAAATAGTTGAGCAGACAAAAATATACATGATTCTCTTTGACAAAGTCTCCAAGATATACAGCGACGACTCGGTAGCTCTCGACAACATAGAGCTTTCTATAGAACCTGAAGAGTTCGTCTCTATAGTTGGTCCTTCCGGCGCAGGTAAAACAACTCTGCTAAAAATGCTTTTGGCAGAAGAGAAGCCAAGCGAAGGAAAGGTTTTTTATGAAGATGAAGACGTGCATTCTCTCGATAAGGTCCGTATAAACGATCTCCGCAGGAAAATAGGAATGATATTCCAGGATTTCAGACTTCTGCCTAAGAAGACTGCTTATGAAAACATTGCTTTCACCATGGAAGCGGCAGGCAGGACTGATGAAGAAATAGAAACCGATGTGCCTTATGTGCTGGAGCTTGTAGATCTTTTACCTAAAATGTGGAATTTCCCGCACGAGCTTTCCGGCGGTGAGAAGCAGCGAGTTGCCATAGCTCGAGCATTGGTGAATCAGCCGGATGTTATTATTGCTGATGAACCGACCGGCAATCTCGACCCTCAGAATACTGATGATGTTGTGCAAATCCTGAAAAAGATAAATGACATGGGCACAACCATAATCCTGACTACCCATAATCCGAACATTATAAATTTCCTCGGCAATAGAGTTATAGCTCTCGACCAAGGAAAGGTTATACGCGACGACAGCAAGGGAAAATATTTTGTATAGAACATTAAATCGTCAAATAGGATAAACTAAAATAAATGTACTGGGTAAAGATAAAAAGAATATTACGCTCCGGATTCTTTAACTTCTGGCGCAACGGCACCGTCTCTCTGGCTTCCGTGATGGTGATGATGATTACTCTGGTTGTTATAGGTTTTTCAATCTTTGCTGGCTCGGTACTCGACTCTTCTTTGTCCGAACTTAGGAATAAAGTGGATGTTAACGTGACTTTCGTCACCAGTGCGCCGGAAGAAGACATTTTGAATATAAAAAGATCTCTGGAATCTCTACCGGAAGTGTCGCTTGTTACTTATGTGTCGCGCGAGGAAGTTCTCGAAGCTTTTAAGGAGAGACATGCCGACGACCAGCTTATATTGGCAGCGCTTGATGAACTGGGCGAAAATCCTCTGGGTGCAACTTTAAACATCAAAGCCAAAGATCCTTCTCAGTATGAGTCGGTGGCTGCATTTCTGGAGAGCGACAATGCACTTTCTTCAGAAGGAGTTTCTATTATCGACAGGGTAAATTATTTCCAGAATAAAGAAGCTATTGATAAGCTCACGGATATCATCGCTTCTGCGGACAAGCTCGGCTTCTTCACTACTCTGATCTTCATTGTTATTTCTGTCCTTATAGCTTTCAATACTATCCGCCTAACGATCTACATAGCCCGAGACGAGATAGCGGTGATGCGGCTTGTCGGAGCAAGCACTTATTACATTCAAGGGCCGTTTGTAGTGGTAGGAATTATCTATGGATTAGTAGCTGCCATTATTGCTCTCATCCTTTTCCTTCCGATGACTTATTGGCTCGGAGATGTCACCGAGAGCTTCTTTACAGGACCTAATGTCTTCTCTTATTACATGAGTAATTTTCCGGAAATATTCTTAATCATAGTC
The DNA here is from genome assembly GCA_964618905.1 of uncultured Candidatus Saccharibacteria bacterium. GTDB lineage: Bacteria > Patescibacteriota > Minisyncoccia > Phycocordibacterales > Zambryskibacteraceae > CAZUDK01. The sequence continues at coordinate 78,350 of CAZUDK010000003.1, read as the reverse complement.
GCTTCCGGTGTGGCTATAGGAGCGCTCTCCAGTGCTTTGGCTGTCAGAAGATATCTCAAGAGCTAGGTTGAATCCTGCCCGCGAAGTTTTATAATTAACCCTATAATTAATTATAAAAATATGAGCAAGATCATTTCTCTTATTATTGTGGTTGTGCTGATAGTGGCTGGGTTCTTCCTCTTTAGGAATAATTCAGTGGCACCGACAGAGGTTGAAGATTCTGCTGCCGGAACATCTCTTGAAGGCAGTCAGGATGCAGGCAGGATGGATACTCCGGAACTTAACGAACAATCAGAAGTTAAGGAATTTACTTTGGATGCTTCTAACTTTAAATACTCAGTTAAGAACATCGAGGTCAATGAAGGCGATACAGTCAGAATAACTCTGAATGTATCCGAGGGTATGCATGACTGGCGGCTGGATGAATTCAATGCAGCAACTCGCATGATGACAGTAGGGGATTCGGATACTATAGAATTTGTGGCAGACAAGGCAGGCACTTACGAATATTACTGCTCCATGGGCAACCACAGGCAGCTTGGAATGGTAGGTACTCTTACGGTAAATTAAATTTTATCTGACACTCTAACGCCAAAGCCCGCCATCAACCGAAGTCAATGACGGGCTCTGACGCCCGACCCGCAGGGTCGGGCGTTTTCGTTTCTACTTTTTCATTTAATTGGATTTTCTCCTCTGATCAGTCTGATGAGAATCATGATGATGGCAATAACCAGAAGGATGTGAATGAAACCACCCAAAGTATAGGAAGTGATCAGTCCAAGGAGCCATAAAACAAGAAGTATTACCGCGATTGTTATAAGCATGTTGGTGAATTTAATTATTCTTCAAGCTGCTTATATTGAGACGGACGAATATAAGAAGTATTACACCTTAATTCATAAGGTTTTCTAATATAGGCTCGATTCTGTCAGCTATTATACGATAGCCGGTATCATTAGGGTGCAGACTGTCGCTCATCCGGCCTCTTACTCCGAAAACTCCTCTCATAATGTCCGGCACGTATGCTGTCTTTTTCTCTTGAGCTAGAGATTTGAATAGCTCGGCATGCTTCTCATCAAGTACGCTGGTTTGCAAACCCAGAAGAAGAACTGCTGCGCCGCGGGAATGTATCTCGTCGATTATTTTTGACAGATTTTCTTTGATTTTCTCCTCTGAAGTTCCTGCCAAGTAGTCGTTTCCACCCACCAGAAGAATTACTAATGCTGGATCATAATTGTCGAGAACCTTGATTCTGTCTAAAGCATCTTCAGTGGTGTTGCCACTTACTCCCAAGTTTATGATGGGTATGTCGAGGTCCTCCGACATCATTTTTATAAATCCGCCACCTTCAGAAGATCCAACTCCTTGAACCAGACTGTCACCGAAAGCAATGATGTCAGTGCCTCTGGAAGGATAGTTTGCTATGCCGTGTTCGGCACTTAAGTACAAAAAGGCAGCTGTGAGCAAAGCTATACTGACCGTAAGTAAAATTGAAGTTTTTGTACGAATTTTCATATGAAAATTATTTTAACATGGATGCTAGTAAGCTAAAGATATTATGCTAATATGCTGGCCAGACATTGACGCCTAAACCGTCTTAAAAAGAGAGGTATTATGGCTGGTTACGAGTATCTGGTGCTCTTTCCTATTCCGGAGCCATACAAATCCGAAATAGAAGAGCTCATGCGCAAGGTGGAGGAATATACTCTGCTGCCTGCGCCCTCAAAGAAGCTCTGTCCGCATGTTACTTTCTATCGAAACTTTGAGTATGTTAAAGTTACCCATGTAATCCACAGGGTTCAGAAGGCTGTATTACAATCACGCAAAACTCGAGTGACGGTAGATCATATCTCGAGTTTTAACAGGCAATACATTGTGCTGCCAGTTCATACCACTCTGAGCAATGCTTTTCTGTGGACTGGCATAAACGAACTTCTCGGCATGAATCCTGCAAGTCCCAAGTACATGGAAACCTACTATGATAATACTCTGCACATAACCATAGCGGAGAAAACTTCCAAGGTGTTTGACAGAGCTTGGCCTCTTATCAAGCAGCTTGAGGTTAAGCGCATGGATATCCCTCTTGAGAAGATTGCTCTTTACAAGAGGTCTGACGAAGGTGGAGAGTGGAAGATGATTGCAGAATTTCCGCTCCCCATATAATAAACACCCCTCGGCGATGCCGAGGGGTTCTGGTTTAAACTGCTTGATTTAAAATTTTAGGAGTAAAGATTAGTTATTTTCAGGCCGATGTATATTCCTGCTATTCCTCCCAAGGCAGCAGTGATAACAGAAGTGAACGAGAGTGCGCTGCCTCCAAAAAGAGCAGGTGCATAGCTGCCTACGGCAGAGCCGAGGATAGTACAGGTTGTAAGGATTGATTTTTTATTTCCCATTAAAATCAATTATAAGCCAAATCAGTTGCGTATTGAAAGTAGAGTGAATTTGGGATATTCTTTGCTTTGTTGCCAACATTGCCCGATCGTCTAATGGTAGGACGTTCGCCTCTGGAGCGAAAAATTGGGGTTCGAGTCCCTGTCGGGCAGCCAAGATAGGAAGTATCGAATGACCAAGGTCCATCATAAATTTCAGTTTTTTGTTAAAATGAAAATTTCAAACTGTAGAGATTAATATGCATCCTGAACACAAGAGAATTCTTACTGACATTAAGAAACATACTGGAGAAGGTACGCAGCACACCAGTAATGACAGCTATATCCTCAGTGGGCATTTCTATTACGATGTTTCTGTTCCTGTACGGCGGCAAATAGTCAAAGATTGGCTTAAAAAGAATAAAGACATTTCAGATAAAGATTTTATTGCTGTTTTGGATAGTCTATATAAAGGAAAATCTCACGAAGAAAAGACAATTGCTAGCTATTTATTGAACTACCACCATCCACACCGCAAAACGATTAAACCGAGACGACTGGACGAGTGGCTTGATCATCTAGTTGGATGGGCTGAGATAGATTCATTGTGTCAGAATGTATTTACTGCTGAGGAGCTTTTGGCTGACTGGAAGACGTGGGAGTCATTTATAAAGAAATTATCTAAAGATAAGAATATAAATAAACGTCGAGCTTCGCTCGTATTACTCACTGGTCCTACACATAGATCTGATGATAAGCGGCTTAGAGATTTAGCTTTCGAAATGATAGATACACTCAAATATGAAAAACCAATCATCATCACTAAAGCTATATCATGGCTACTCCGTGAGATGTCTGCTCAGCACAAGAAAGCAGTCTCAGATTATCTAAGTAAAAACGAAAATACTTTGCCTAAAATTGCGGTTCGAGAGGCAAAGAGAAAGCTAGAGACTGGTAAGAAGTAGTTATTGATTCTGTGTTAAGCCAATACCAGGACTTTCTTTTTGATTACCAGCCTATCTTTCAGATGTGATAATAATTCACGTTTCTCGAATAGGTTTCCATCTCGTAGTAAGTATTTTGCATAGTTTTTCTTCTCGAAGATAGCCATTTTTGCAATTAATATTTTTGATTCTCGTACATCCATAGTAGATATATCTGTTTACTGTTCCGTCTTTGAGTTTCTTAAATTTCTCCTCAACGGTTATCCCTGATCCGCATTTGCCACACTTAATTAAGTGTATCGAAGGAGAAATATGTTCATCAAGCAAAGAAAAATAGTAGTGATTTGATAAAGATGATGAACTTTGTAACATGTCGAATTGGACATGTGTTAAGCATGTATTTTGGTCATGATCCAAAACGGTTTACTGAATTATTCTAGAGTTACTGTTTTGTTAAGCAGTATCAACTTACTCGTAAAGGATTATATTAGCTCTCTTTTTCCTCTTGAGTTATTTTTAAAGAGTATATTTATTATAATTAATAGATTATATGGAACGACCTGATTTAAATATAGAAACAGACGCTGAAATATTATTTTATACGCCGTATTACCACGTGTTCGACAATTTTTCTGCGCATGCTGTAGAGATTTGGGGTAAATTGTTTCCTACTTCAGAGCATGCGTATCAGTGGAAAAAATTTGAAGAGAGCGCTCCGGAAAAAATTTGAAGAGAGCGCTCCGGAGTTGGCTCAAGCAATATTTGAGGCAAGGAATCCTTATGCAGTCAAAGAAATTTCAGACTCAAACAAAGATAAAGTGCATCCGAATTTTCAAGATAAGAAGCTGGAGATAATGGAAGAGATACTGCGAGCAAAATTAAAACAACATCCTAGTGTCAGAGAAAAACTTCTTAAGACAGGTCAAAAAGTAATTATTGAGAATTCGCCCTCAGATGATTATTGGGGAGCGGGAAGGGAAGGAAAAGGAGAAAACCACCTTGGAAAAATCTGGATGAAGCTGCGAGAGGAAATCAAAAACAATTCTTAATTTTTATTTATAGATTCACGGACGTTTGCATTGCTGGGCTTTTTGATATATGTTTAATATCTCTAAATGTTAGAGAATCTAAGTAAATGGTAAATAACAAGAAGATAGAATATCTTGTCTCTCTCTTTTTCACTACAGGCAGGCTGATGCGGGAGAAAACCTCAGCCAAAAGAAGCATCGATCCAGCCTCCATGCTGAAGATCGAGACCCTCAGGCTTATAGCTCTGGAGAAGCCGACAATGAAGAGGATCGCAGAATATCTGCGTGTCAGAGCGCCTTCGGCAACATCGCTTGTGGATTCCTTGGTTAAAGCAGATATGGTCAAGAGAGTGCCAAGCAGCAAAGATCGCCGCATCATCAATATGCAGATCACAAATAAAGGAGAGTCTTATCTCAATAAAGGTCTGAGGCAGGCTACGGTTGAGATGTCTGAAATGTTTTCAAGGCTCAGTGATCGGCAAATTGACGGATTTATAAAAGTTTTAGAAGAAATCAGAAGCGCTTACAGTAAATAAATGAAAAAGATAAAAAAATTAATTAAGAACTATAAGATATCCATACCTTTAATCCTGGTTATCATTATTGCCGGCATGTGGGCATTTGCCGGCGGCACGGAAGCTACAGGTGAGAGTTTTGTTGTGGCAAACAGGCAGACTGTATCTCAAGAAGTCAGTGTGACAGGACATGTTGTATCACAACATGAGGTTGAACTGGCCATTGAGTCGGGCGGCAAGGTACGCTCCATACCTGTAAAGGTCGGTGAGAAAGTGAAGAAGGGGCAGACTCTGCTTTCTGTAGATACAAGAGATTTAGAAATTCGTCTTTCAAGGCAGAGGGCTGCTTTAGAGCAGGAAGAAATAATTCTAGCCAAAGCAGAATCTAAGACTACAGCCGAGGATGATCTTAAAAAATCTTATGAGAACGGATTCAATATCGTATCTGATACATTCTTAGACTTGCCGGCTATTATCAGTGGCCTTGGGGATATATTCAGGCAGGATTATGCTTCGCCTAATACTATCCGCATTCATTACGGAGAATCTTCTCTCGACCGCCGCGAAGCAGCACAGGATGCTTATTATGCAGCCAAGGAAATTTATGAGGATGCATATGATGAATATAGAAACATCAGCAGGACTTCAGATCCGGAAGATATAAAAAGTTCTATTCTGAGCACCTATGAAGCAGTTAAAAGTGTTGCAGATGCGGTAAAGAAGACTAATAATTTTGTGGATTATATAGAAGATAGGGCAAACGAAAATGTGCCTTTTAAACTCTTTTCCGACCAAGACACTTTAGCTTTATTTACTGGTCAGAGTAACGAGCATCTTCGAGAGCTTTTGGAAATCAAAGATACTATCAACGATTCCGAGATAGGTATTGTTGATGAAGGTCATGACCTTGAAAGCATAAAGATAGATGTTCGCCAAGCACAACTTGATGTGCAGGATACATTAAATCAGATAGCCAAGCGCAATATATATTCACCGATAAACGGCATTGTTACCGATATCTACACTGAGGTGGGCGAGACTATTTCTGCCGGCGCTCCGGTAGTTACCGTCATATCTTCGGACGGCTATCAAGTTGAAGCAAATCTGCCTGAGGCGGATATGGTGAAGGTTAAAATTGGCGCAGATGCCGATGTTATTCTTGATGCTTTCAATGATGATGAAATACTGTCTGCTACGGTTGTATCTGTCGACCCTGCCGAGACTCTCATAGATGGCGTGGCTACTTACAAGACAGTGCTTCAATTCAACTCGGTTGATGAGCGTATAAGGCCCGGCATGACGGCTGATGTCTACATCAAAGGTGAACACAAGGATGGAGTAATAGCAGTTCCTCAGCGTTCAGTGATTACAAAAGACGGTCGAAAATATGTTCGGATTCTTGATGGTGAAGAAATAGTGGAGAAGGAAGTTGCAACAGGTATGAGAGGCACTGACGGCAATATCGAGATACTTGAAGGTGTGTCTGTGGGCGAAAAAGTAATAGTTTTCATTGAGGAATAGCAGTATGAGTATTGTAGAGGTAAAAAATTTATCCAAGGTTTACCATGACGGTGATGTGGAAACGAAAGTTCTTCATGGTATAGATTTTGAGGTCAATAAAGGCGAGTTTGTCTCTATTATGGGTCCTTCCGGTTCCGGCAAGTCGACACTCTTGCATATACTGGGCTTTCTCGATGGTCATACAGGTGGCGAATATTTGTTCGAAGAAAAGTCAGTATCCGATTATACGCCGGAAGAAGTGGCTCATATAAGAAATCGCAAGCTGGGGTTTGTTTTTCAATCCTTTAATCTCTTGCCTAGAACCAGCGTCATTGAAAATGTGAAGCTGCCTTTCCTGTACTCTGATATTGATCAAGCCGAATGGGACAGTCGCGCCAAGAAAGCCATAGAAGCTGTAGGTCTTACACACAGAATAGATCATGAGCCTGGCCAGCTGTCCGGCGGTGAGAAACAACGTGTTGCTATTGCTCGCGCCCTTGTCCTTGAGCCGAGCATAATCTTCGCTGACGAACCAACAGGCAATCTTGACTCCAAATCCGGCAAAGCTGTCATGGAAACAATCCAAAAGCTCAATGACGACGGTCACACTGTCATACTTATTACTCACGAAACTCAGACAGCCGAGCACGCACGTCGAATCATTCATATTCAAGATGGCAAAATATTGAGTGACAGCGATTCGCACAAGCAGCGCCGGGCAGAAGATAATTACTCAAAATAAAATGCTTCTTAAACATCACATAAAAACCGCATACAGGGGAGTGAGCACTAATAAATCACGCTCGCTCCTTACGATTTTGGGAATCGTCATAGGTATCACTTCAATCATTATTGTGATGTCCATAGGCCAGGGTGCTGAGAATCTTATTCTTGGACAGATAGAAGGTTTAGGTGCCACTACTATTTCCATAGACCCCGGCCGGCAGCCTGAAGGACCTTCAAACTATGCCGAGCTGTATACGGATTCTCTGCGAGAGAGCGATATCAGAGCCCTTAAGCGGCCGGAGAATGTTCAAGGACTCAGAGATGTCAGTCCAATAGTGATGCAACCGGTATCGATTATTTACAAATATGAGACAGAGAGAGCTACTGTTTTAGGTTCTGATTATACTATCACCGACATCATGAGCGTTTATCCTGAAGAGGGAATGTCTTTTTCGAAGGAAGATATTGAGCAAAAAGCGCGTGTTGCAGTATTGGGTTCTGAAATTAAAAATGATCTTTTTGGCCTTTCTGATGCGGTGGGCGAAAGGGTGCGCATCAAAGGCCAAACATTTAGAGTAATAGGAGTTTTTCCAGATAGCGGTGCATCGCTTATGAGTATGAATGAGATGATTCTAGTGCCGTACACCGCCGCGCAAGAATATCTTACCGGTACTGATTACTACAATTCTATTATCGTGCGGGCTGAGTCAAAAGAGGTGGTCTCTCGCGTGGTGCACGACATAGAAGCCACGCTTCGAGAAACACATGATATAGATGATCCTGCTGATGACGACTTCCATGTCAGTACGCCTGAGGATGCGGCAGCCATGGTGGGGACAATAACCGCTGTTCTGACAGCTCTCCTTGGTTCTGTCGCAGGTATTTCTCTGGTGGTCGGCGGCATAGGCATTATGAATATCATGCTAGTTTCTGTATCCGAAAGGACTCGAGAGATCGGACTTCGCAAGGCGCTCGGAGCCACAGAGAAAGATATTCTGTATCAGTTTTTGTATGAATCAGTGATACTCACAGGCTTTGGCGGCATCATAGGCATAATGCTTGGAGCTCTCATATCGTACGGAGTGTCAGTGGTGCTTGCCGCTTATGTTGCTGAGGGTTGGACCTTTAGCTTCCCTATATCTGCAGCGGTTCTCGGCATTGGAGTTTCAGCTTTTATAGGATTAGTCTTCGGTATTTATCCTGCCAAGAATGCTGCCCGAAAAAGTCCAATGGAAGCACTTCGGTACGAGTAATTAAAAACTGGCGCGGGAAAGCTCAATCTGCTTCGTACGTTATAATATTTATATGAACAGGTCTGTTATTTTTGTCGTAGTTGTAATTGCAATAATTGGTATTTATTGGATACAGAGCCGTCCGAATCCTACAAGAGAGATAAAAACCGACAATAAAGAAATCAGTGAGAATCCAAACCAACTGTCTGAACCTGTTTTATCTGTAAGACCGGAAACTATAGTTCAAGGAGAAGCTGTTCTAATATCAATCAAAGGACTCGGAGATGAAAAATTAAAATCTCTGACATTCAACGGCAAAAAGCTCAGCACTTTTATGCATCTGGGCGATCCTTCAGCAATGGTCGGAGTAGATCTGCGAATGGATACGGGTACTTATCCTTTAGTGGCAACTCTTTCAAATGGAGACGTTCTTAAGGAGGATATAGAAGTTAAACCTAGAAATATAGAAAGGGCGCCGCTTGGCATACCTGACAAGCTTGGAGGTAATACTGAAGAGAGCCAGAAAGAACTTATCAATACCTTGGTTGAGGAAGCGGCCATAATGAATGCTATTCCTTCGGCAGATACAAAGTTGTGGGATGGACCTTTTAGGATGCCTATTAATCCACCAATAACCATAACTGATACGTACGGTTATTCACGAATTACGGGCGGCAATAGCATCAGCCACAAGGGCACGGATTTTCGCGCGGCTATCGGCACTCCTGTTTACGCTATGAACTCTGGTGTCGTGCGCTTTACGGACTATTTGCGCAATTATGGATATACAGTAGTGATAGATCATGGTCTTGGCTTGCATACTGTATACATGCATCTGTCTGAGATCTTAGTTAAAGAAGGCCAGAGCGTGAACAAGGGTGACCTTATAGCCAAGAGCGGCAATACAGGATATGTCATCGGTCCGCATCTGCACCTTTCAGTGCGCATAAATGCCATATCTATCGACCCTATGAGGTTTATGGATATCTTTGGAGAGTGATATGATTGAGTAAGTAATCCAATGAAGAAGCAGAGCAAACTACAAAAAAGCAAAAATCAGCAAAAAAGAGAAATTTGGTTTAAGAGAAAGAGGTTTGGTCTAGGATGGTATCCTTCAAGCTGGCAAGGTTGGCTTGTCACTTTTTTCTATGCTGGTTTTGTAATTTTGCTTTCCATGAGGATAGATGAGAACTCAACAATGGAAGAGGTTATGATTAGGTTTGCTTTTCCTTCTTTGCTCCTAACGCTGATTTTCATGAAAATAGCTTACAAAAAGGGCCAGTCTCTTAAGTGGCAATGGGATAGGGATAATTTTGAGCTTACTGGTATTGCTGTTTTTATAATCTTTTCAGGAATTGTCGGAGCATATTTCCTATATCTGTTCCAGAGAAATGGTTTTTAAAGACTATTTTGCTGCCTATACTGAAAGTTAGATATAAACCAGCCGTCTGTTATTAAGGAAAGCCAAAATCCTTTTTAATTTATGGAGGAGGATGTCATGACCAATCAGATCTTTGTATTTAGGCATTGCAAATCTGCCAAGAATGACCCGACTTTGGTCAAAGTCGGATTAAAAATTGGTATATCTGACAGCAATATGCCTCTGACGCCAGAAGGAAAAGAGGAGTGCAAGGTTTTAAGACGGCATGCCGGTATGTACATGCTTAAAAACGGCCTTGGAAAGCATGTTGAGATCATTAGCTCGCCTTACCATCGAGCGGAAGACACCTCAGATTCTATCTTTCGTTCTTTGGGAGACTTGCCGGAAGACCATGGCCCGATATTGGTGCAGACAAGCAAGGATGACCGGCTTCGGGATCATGATAGCGGCAAGACCTTGGGGATGAACTTCGAGCAGGCACGGAAAAATTTTCCGGAATATGCCAAGGCTATGGATGAGTATCCGGCAGCCTATCTTGACGCGGTTCCGCCTGGCGGGGAGAGCAAGAGAGAGTGCTTGATTCGGGTAAAGGAGTTTTTTGATTACCTGAAAGAGAAAAACATGGATGTCATCTTGGTTACTCACTTTGACGTCATTGTTTTTCTGATCGCTCTCTCTCATGAGTTCAAGAACCCTTTGGATTTTGATAATTGCGTGCTGTCCCTACTCTCTAACCAAGACATATGGAGCTCTACTTCATCGGTCACCTGGTTTAGCAAAACAGACAAAAAACTGTCACTTCAAGAGAGCTTTGTTCGGCTCTCTTGACCCAAATGCCCTCCCGGTCAGGAGGGCATTTGATCTGAAAGGAACTTAGAAGCATGTCGTTTATAGATTAATGGAAAATACCGACCATACATCAAAACGCACTCATGATCATGCTCAAATAAGGGAATGGATTGAAGAGAGAGGAGGCAGGCCAGCCATAGTAATAGGTACGGAATCAGGCGACAGCGCTCTACTTAGGGTAGATTTTGCGGATGGAGATGAGAGTTTGGAAGAAATTTCTTGGGATGAGTTTTTCAGAATATTTGATGAAAACAATTTGGATTTTCTTTATCAGGAAGAAGTCGCTTCCGGAGGTGAAAGCCGATTTTTTAAATTTGTCGAGCGTCAGTAGTCGTTGTATTAACCAGTGAAGTACGTCTGAAAAATAAGAAGAGTTCTTTTATTTTGAACGCTTGAATGAGAGAAAATATGGATACTCTGACATATAGAGGCAAGTCTTTGTCACCCGCCCAACTTAGAAAAATAGAGCAAAATTTAGGATATCTTATTTGGATGAAATTGCCATATGAATATATGGTTAATCCGAATTTAAAAGATTTCCTTGATTTGGATTCTGAAGGGGAGGGCGATCTTCAAGATCAAAAGAAAGAAATTCTGAAGATCAAGCAAGAAGTAGACGAACTTATTGATGCTTTGAAAATCCGCCGCATCGAGAGAGTTCGGCTCGGTGTCTCGTGGGCTGAATGGGAAATATCCGGCGGCCCGGTATGGATAGAATGGTATCTTAAGAAGTTCTTTGATGCAGGCTTCTCGGTAGTGCCGAATCTCAACTATACCCCTTGGCGTTTTGCGGAAGCTCGTCTTAAATTTGAGAAGGAGAGAACGCTGTGGGACAGAGAACATCTGGAACATCTCGAGAGGCTCACGCCGAACACCAACATCCCGCCTTTTCCACTCTCTGCTTTCGCCGAATTTGTAGATAGATTCATAGAGGAATACGGCAAGTATGTGGAGGATGTGATAGAGCTTTGGAACGAGCCGAATATCGATACTGATTGGCTGCCGATGCTTGATCCGGATTACAAGTTGTACGTCGAGATGTTCAAACAGGCTTCGGAGAAAGTTCGAAAGCGAAACAAAAAGGTTTTGCTCGGCGGCCCGAGCAAGACCGACAAAGGTTGGTTTCAGAAAGTTGGAGATCTTGGCCTCTTTGATCATGTTGATATCATAGGCTTGCACGGTTTGCGTGGCACTTGGAGCGACAAAACCAAGCATCCGTCCTGGAATGAACGCGCTCTTGAAGTCGAAGAGATAATAAAGGGGTTTACCGGCAGAGTGATTCCGATCTGGATAACAGAAGCAGGATTTACTACTGTTGATCTTGAACTAAAGATTCCTCAAGAAGAACTCGAAGAAATCCAAGTGGCAATCTTTGCTGATATAGCTCTGTCGATATCAAACAGCATAATCGAGAGAGTTTATTGGTATACTCTCTCGGATTTGGTACATGAATCTGTCAGATTCATTACTACCGGCTGGGAAGATATCCTGCAGTTTTATTTCGGCGATATAAATGTCGCAGGTTCTGATAAGCTTCTCGGCATGCTGTTGAAAAAAGGCGGACCGCTGGAGGTTTTGCGCTATGTCGAAGAGAATAATCTCTGGGACAAAGCTCAGACTGTAATAAATAGAGGAGATCCTGTCAGGTGGACTGGAGAGAAGCTTAAAAAACTTCTCAAAGAGCTAGATGACAGGGCTCACAGAAGTAATACAAGCAAAAAACTCTCCAAATAAACAGCCGCAGAGTTTTTTGCTGCGGCTGTTTTGTTGTACAATGTAGAAGATGTCTAAGAAAATGAAAAAGAGCTTTCTGCTTGTTTTCGCAAAAAAGCACAGGCACGCTTTTGTAACTTTCTTGCGCCTGTCTCTTGGCATAGTGTTCCTTTGGTTTGGAGCTCTTAAGATTGCCGGATACAACCCTGTCTATGATCTTATTGCTAATTCCATGGCACCATTTTTAGCTACGGCTCCATGGTTTACTGTACTCGGCATCTTTGAAGCCACTATAGGCATCTTGCTTATATCCAATAAGCTTGTAAGCATTACGCATGTTGCGCTCTTTCTGCATCTTATCGGAACATTTTCGGTATTTGTATTCGGATGGGATATGATGTTCGATCCTCATTTTCCTGTTCTTAATCTTCAGGGAGAATTTGTAGTTAAGAATCTTATCTTAGTATCATCTGGTCTTGTTGTGCTCTCTCATGAGGACAAAGATGCATAGAGAACAAGAAGCAAATAACTTTTGCTTGTCAAGAATTAATAATTTAAACGTCTAACATCCTATATGAAAGAAAATACGAAAATAATAATCGCAGTCATTGCGGTCATCATCATCGCCGGCTTAGGCTACCTGATCTATTCTTCATCTGATATGTCTATAAATATGGGGGATACCAATGGTCAAGAAGAGAATATGGAATCTAATGGAAACATAGAATTGGAAACTTCTTCTGATCAGTCAGGCTCTACAACATTCCAGTATCCTGCTGACCTTGGCACAACTTATATAAGTACTATAGATTGGCCTCCTCAGCTTCAGCTTCTTAACACTCCTTATACTTGCACGGAAGCAGGTACGCCTACAGATAGGGCAGGCGGTACAGTAGAAAAAACAATAGGAGGCAGGAGATTTTGCGCTACAGAAGTAAGTGAAGGTGCAGCGGGCAGCATTTATTCTCAGTATGCTTATGTTTTTGAGAGAGATGAAGGGATTGCTGTTTTGACATTCAGCCTACGCAGAGTTCAGTGCGGCAATTACAGTGAACCGGAAGCTAGCGCTTGCCGTGATGAACAGGCAGGTTTTGACATTGATGCACTCGTTGGCAGCATCGTGCAGACTATCTCTTCTCAGTCTTAGCTCAGACACTAAGTAATATTCAATAATCAGGTTCGTCTACAGACGTATAAATACGCCTGATTTTGTTATGGATAATAATGATAATATTTCTGTTCTTGTTACATCAATCATAATTTTGCTTATAACAATTGCAGTAATACTGCTGTGGGATAAAGCTCAAAATATGGATAGCAGCCTCATCAAAGAAATTGAAAATAGCAAAACTGCGCAGCCAGCGGATTAAAAGTTAAACCACACATTCTACGTAAGAGGAGTTATTGTCTGTCGTCAAATAACAATGTAAAGGTCGATATTAATAGCCAAAGATAATTCACAATAAAAAGAAGGGAATTATCGCATTATTTCTATTTATAGCTGGAAAATAACAATATTATGGCGAAAAATAATGATAATAACCGCGGACGAGGTTTCGCGGGTATGGATGAAGACAGGCAGAAAGAAATCGCTTCAATGGGCGGCAAGGCCGCTCATGAAAAGGGTACTGCCCATGAATTTGACTCTGAGAGCGGACGAGAAGCCGGCCGAAAGGGCGGACAGAGCCGACAGGGTAAAAAAGATAACCAATAAGCTTTCTAAAATGATTAGCCAAGGCTAAATAGTTAAATGCGTCATGAAGCATTTAACCAGAAAACCCTCTAGATATTATGAGTATCGGAGGGTTTTCTTATGTTGCTAGACTTTTTTTGAATATTTCTTCAGCTGTTCTGCTTGCATCAGAGACTCTCAAACTTATAATATCGGTAGTAATAAATAGCAGGAATAATGGAAATAAAGAAAAATACTACAACAGTCTCAAAACTTAAAAAGCAAGAAAATATATTTACTGCCATTCCAGAACGTACCCTCGAGTGGTTCGGTGGAGTAAATTACGATAATCTGCAAAAAACTTTAAAAACAATAAAGGAACTGCTTATTGAAGATCCAAAGAAAGAGATACATCTTCTTGTTAATTCTTACGGTGGTGCAACCGGCATAGGAATGAGCTTTTTTGATGCTATTAATGGCTGGCTGAATGCCAATCTTGTGACTATAGGCTCGGGAGATGTGGATTCTTCAGGTGTGATAATTTTTCTTGCCGGCAAGAAAAGATATATGACTAAGAATACAACTATCCTTTTTCACCTTGCTGGACGAACTTTTGACAAGGATAAGCGTTTTTCTTCCGCAGACCTTGAAGCTATGTTGAAAGAAGATAAATTGAAAGACTACCAATATGCTTGTGTTGTTTCCGACGCCACCGGCGGCAAGTATTCCACCAAGAGGATCCTGGATATGATGGCTAAGAATACTATTTTAACAGCAGATGAAGCCGTCAAAATGGGCCTTGCACATAAGGTGATCTAAGTAATAGAATTGATGTATGAGAGACTTAAATGAAATAAGACGAGAAAAAGACAGATTAGAATCTAGCCTCAGAGAAGAGGAGCGTAATCTGGAGAGGAGAAAATCAGAATTAGCCAGAGAAGAGCAGGAAGCAGAGAGCAAGAAATCAGAAGTAGAGAAAGTGGAAGCTAAGATTCGCGATATCAACGGCCAACTGGCTAATATAGCTAGAGAGGAGGCTGAAGCCAGAGACAGGGAAGCAGAAGAGAAAAAAGCGGCTTAAGCCGCTTTTTGGTATAATCTGGTCAGACAAACTTCACAAAAGGATTCCATATGGAAAATTTGATTGAAGAAAAAACCTTACTTCTCGGCACCCTCTGCTTTCTGAAGAGAAGGTTGCACGGAGGCCAGATCTGCCTACCGGTAAAGAACTTAAAAATAGGAGCCGGCAAACGCAATGGTTACGGAGGAGGACCTGAAAACGGAGAAAGTATCGAGGTGGCAGCAGTACGCGAGCTTCAGGAAGAGTCCAATGGTGTTACTACTCTGATCTCTTGCTTGGAGCGCATCGCCGTTGTGGACTTCCATAATACCAAGGCAGATGGCAGCACCTTCACCTGTAGAGTACATTCATTCATAACTTATCAGTGGACTGGAGTACCAGAGGCTACCCCGGAGATGGGAAAACCTGAATGGTTTGAGATTTCAAACTTACCATTCGACCAGATGATGCCCGCTGACCGCTTCTGGTTACCTCTGGCTTTGGAAGGTAAGAAGGTCTATGGACAGGCTTGGTACGGACCTCACCAAGAAGAACTCCTGCGTCCCATGGAACTGAAGGTTCTCTCTAGTTGGAGGGAGATACCTGTCAGATGATATGGTGTGCAATGCAGTAAAGCACCCGCCACACGTGGCGGGTGCTTTTATATTGATGAACGAGCGGTATTCTGGAGCTTAAGGAATCAGTTTAGTGTAAACAACTAGTCTTTTGTTGTTCGTTTTTGCTTCCTGCAGCCAGGTACCTGCGCATGTTATTAGATTCAAGTATCTACCGTCATTGCGGGTAAATATTTCGTTAAGAACTTTTCCGGATAAGTCATAAGGCTGGATCTCTTTTTTAATAACCTCGAAGCGCAAAATCTTGCCATCTTCTCTATGTACTAGCACTTCGTCTCCTATTTCAAGCTGGTCTAAATGTTTGAAGACACCATCAAGGCTTATGGCATTGTCTTCATGGCCGGCCATGACAGCGCTACCAATCGCACCCGGTACTGTACCGAGCTTGAACCAGCTTACGTCAGTGAAGTTTCCAGGAGCGGCCATTAAGCCGCTTTTAGTGACTCCTAGATGCTGAACCTCTGCGTTTATGCCTAAAGCGGGTATCTCAAGCCGTGCGGGCAATGACTGCGGGCTCTCTTCCTCGATTTCGTTGAACACCGCCTGCGCTCTAACTAAAGCAGTATTCGACTTGTCTATTTCAACAGCTTCGTTGCTAGGGTAAAAGTACAAGGCTCTTGCGGCAGTATAAATGGCCAGGAAAGACGCAACAGAGAAAATTATTATTCCTGCTATTTTTCTTTGTTTAGTGGTTGCCATTGTAAGAGTGATTAAAACAAATAATGGATGCTCTTAGAAGAGCATCCATTACTCGTCTGGTTTCCATAAGAGTATTATGCTCTTTCGGAATTTCCTTTTCTCATAAGGGTTAGTCCCAATCCGGCTGCAACTAGAGAACCAAGAATGAATACAATGTTCCCCGCTGCTTCACCTCCGGCACCAGTAGTTGGCAAGCCTGGGATGTTAGTAGGAGGAGGCACTACGACTGGAGGATTTGTAGCTCCGCGTACAGTGACAACTGCAGGCAATCCAGTGGTGACACCTACTGCAGATAGATTAGCAGTGTTCATGCTGAAGGTGAATGTTCCCCCAGCTTCCAGGTCTTCATCAACATCGCAGAGAAGCGACAGAGTAGTGACTGTGCCGGCCTGCAATGTGAGCTGCGAATCGAGTGAGATAGTGTTAAGTCCGTTGTTGAGGCTTCTGCCCGAATTTAACTCATCATCCATATTATTCTCATTGAATACGCGGCAGTTATTCAGGTTAGAAGCCTGTGCACCATTGCCGGTGGATAGTATGAATGGAAGAGAGCTTATGCGAACTGCTTCAGAAGAGCCGGTGGTATCGAGTACCAATCGAGCCACAACAGCATCTTCATCCGAAGCTCTTATAGGACTTGTCAGTCCAGAATTAAGAAGCTGAATGGCTACCCTGGGTGAGACTTGGGCATGTGCGGTGCCGAAGCCCATAAATGCCACAAGTGCCAGAGCTGCAGGGATTGCCAGGAATTTTTTAATTATCATGTTATTAATTTATTAATACTTTTAATGCCAGAACAGAGTCTTTCCAAGAAAATATTATTAATCGCGGATACTCTGTATCCGTGCAGCTAATAACGAAGCTCTTAAACATTTCTTACTTTGAAATATGGCTAAAAATAGTGCTCTTAAGCTTATGGATGACTATATAATTTCGAATCCATATAAGGCTGTGATAAGATAAAAGCCCAGAAGGTACTTTCCTTTGACTCGAGCCCAGTGAGGCTTAAATGGATATCAACAGGTGTACTCTCCTTGTGTCAGAGCTCCAAAAAAGAGGCGGTCAAGAATGCCATGGAGTATTGCTGGCCGCAGTTGATGAGAAATGCAAAGACAAGTATGCATTTCAGATGGCGCTTCAAGAACTCATCAGTGCTGGCTTTGTTGTTGTAACTCCTGAGCCGGTTAAATTGAGACTTTCGGCGGACGGCGTCGAGAACTTTAGGAAGATGGTAGGATGCGCGGAAAAGTGCACAAAGCAGGACTTATGATAAGGTCCTGCTTTTTGCTTTGATGATCAAGTACGTAACTTTCTCTATATAGGTGCGTCTAAACCACTTGGCGAAAGTTGATTTATTAATTTTAAATAAAAAATATGGAAAAAACTATAATAGGAATATTTGGAGACAGAAGTAGTGCTGAATCTGCAATCAACGATCTGCGTGATATGGGTATAAAAGAGAGTGATATTTCTTACATTTACAGTTCTGAAGAAGAAGTGATAACAAAAGACAAAAGCGGAACCAAAGCTGGTGAAGGCGCTGCCACAGGCGCTACAACTGGTGCAGTTATAGGAGGTATTGCAGGGCTTGTAGTCGCAGCTGGTGTATTGCCTGGACTTGGAGCGCTCTTTGTAGCAGGTCCTCTGGCTACAGCACTCGGACTTACAGGCGGAGTAGCCACGACAGCCGCTGGTGCTCTGACTGGAGCTGCTGCCGGAGGTCTTGTCGGCGCACTTGTAGGACTTGGTGTCACAAAAGAGGAAGCTAAGATTTACGAAGAGCGAATTAAGCTCGGAGATGTGCTGGTAAGTGTAAAAACAGATGATCCTGAGAGTGCGCGAAAAATATTCGATATGTATGATGCAGAAGAAATCAGAGAATATTCAGCTTAAATTCAAACTTCATGGATATTTCCTAACCTCGGCTTTAGCCGAGGTTTTGTTATACTTTAAGCTATGAATCCCGTACGAAATAAACGTTATATTCCTTACGGCAATTTTATCAAACATAAATTTCGTACGGGATGAAAAGCTCGGCAGAATCATTCAAAATAACTCCGCTTGACTTCAAATCTTCTGGATTGGGCAGGGAAGAGTGGAAGACTCTCAAGCAGCTCAATACTCCTAAAAAAATCCAAGATTTTATAAATGCCATGCCGTTTAATTTTGAAAAAGGAGCGGAGACTTATATGTCAGCGGGGCGTTCTCTTAGAGCAGGCAAAGCTCATTGTTTCGAAGGAGCATTGGTTGCAGCTGCAGCTCTGTGGATTGCCGGAGAGAGGCCACTGCTTCTTGATTTGAATGCTGACCCTAAGGAAGATGACGATCATGTAGTAGTTGTTTTTAAAAGGGAAGGATTTCTCGGAGCAATTTCCAAAACCAATCATTCAGTTCTCAGATATAGAGAGCCGGTTTACAGAGACGTCAGAGAACTTGCGATGTCATATTTTCATGAATATTTTCTTGAGGACGGCATAAAGACTATGCGTTCTTTCTCAAAGCTTTTTGATCTTTCAAAGTTTAGATCACAAGACCCGCAGAGTCCTTTAAATTGGATCTCCGGAGAAGAGGAACTCATAGATATGATAAACAAGATTGAAGAGTCTCCGCATGTTAAAATTCTCAACAGAAGCCAACGGGCGCAGCTAAGAAAAGCAGATAAGGTTGAAATAGCTTCTATAGATATTACTGAGTACAAAACCCCAGAGTGGTATTATAATAAATATTAAATTACTTCCATGGACATACATCCCTTAGTCGTACATTTTCCTATAGCTCTGCTGATGACTTACTCTCTTTTCGAGATTGTCAGTATTAAGAAGCTGCAAGAAAAGCAGTACTGGTTTTTTGTTAAAGCAATTATGCTTTTTCTCGGTGAAATAGGTGCACTGGCCGCCATACTTTCCGCAAAGGTGGTCTCTCATCCTGAAGGCATCCGGATTCTTGAATATCACGAGAGATTTGCTTATGCGACAGCGGTAATATTCGGTGTTTTAACAATCATTTATGCTTTAGCATGGTTTAACAAAGGCAGACTCTCTATGCATGCAGCTAAGCTCGTATTCGACAGATGGATTATTCTACCCATTGCAGTAGCAGGTCTTATAGCAATAGTTATAACCGGCGGCTTGGGAGGAGCTATGGTATATGGCACAGATTTTGATCCATTCATGGCTCCTGTATTCAAATTGCTCAATTTAAAATAATTTGACATTCGGTCGTATATTGTTATATAATTAAAATCAGAGCTTGAATATTCCGGTAACCTCAAAAAGGGAGGCGGTATGTCAATGCGCGGTCTTTTTTTGACCATCATCGGGTTGGCAGGAGTGAAGCCAGGTAAGCTCGACGGAGTGAAGTTCTCCGTCTTCGTGAAGCAGCGCGGCGTCTCCAATCTTGGGCATTATATTGTCCAAGGGCTTATGAACATGGGCGCGTACGCGAAGGTCGTTGATGAGCCGGAGCCTCGAGGCTATATCATCACTATCACCCTCGAATCCGAGAGAGTCGGTGTGTATGATGTGTTGTATCAAGCGTTCTGGTATCTTTCGGACCAGAACAAGACCCTCGTAACCAGGGGGGTGATCGAGGTGGAGAGACATCAGGCCGCCAACGGCGCCGCCATCCGCAGGATCGCCGAGATCTTGGTTAATGAGAATCTCGCTGGAATGAAGTTCGACCGGACGCTGATCCTCGCCGATTCAGCAGCATGACTCCGCTGCCCAGATGTACACCGGCACCACTTAGTGGTGCCGGTCTTTTTTTATAAAGTATCCACTAAATACAAACTTTGAGTGAGACCCAGTATTTCAAAAGCGGCAAGAATCCAGAAGACATTACTGAAAGGGAGAAGAAGAATGGAAAGTCCTCCAATCATAGAGCAAAGTATCATGGCAAATGGTCGCGTCAGACGGAAACTGCTTATGATGCTTGTATCTTTATAGTTTATTTGTTTGAAGAAATAACTTTCTGAAGAAATTTCTACTAAACTTGCTCCTATTCTGGATACAAAAAGCAAAGCCATCCATTCAACAAAAGATTTGCCGAGAAAAGGTGTTATAAGGAGAGTGGTAAAAATAATTAAAAATCCAACGCTCAGCATCTCTTTTTCTCCCAGCCATTCATCGGAAATTTTCCCTGCAGGCCATTCAAGGATGACAAATGGCAGAAGCATGAAAGAGAACATTATACTAAGTTCCGGCCAGCTAAAACCTATGATCTTGTGAAGATACACGGGCATGTAAATTATCATGAACATGTAGAAGAATTCTAGAAGAAATCTTGCCAAGATTATTCTTCTGATGTCTTTGATTCCCCACCATTTACGTATATAAAGGCTGACAATCGGACCGCTATTGTTCAAATTCAATTTACGGAAAGCAAAGAAAGAGAGGATAAGCGGAGGGATAAGCAGGAAGCCTGCTGCCATATAAAGCAGCTTGAATTCTTTTTCATCAGAAAAGAATGCCATGAGGAGCGGCGCTATAGCTATGGCTGCGTTGAGCAGAGACAGATAAAGTCCTCTTATTGAACCTGTAGTTAGATTTGCAGAAGCTTCTTCCAGGAATATGTCCAAACACCAATAGACCATGAACAAGACACTGCTGTAGATAATGAAAGAAGATGCTGCAGCTAAGGGTGAGGTACTCAATCCCAGAGAAAAGGTGCTTGCAAACAAGATGAAAAGAAAGATAGAGAAAAGAATCCTTGGTCCAAATATCCTAAGCAGTTTTGCAGCATAAAGAAACAAAGCTATATTGCCCAGAGCGGCAAGAACAAAAAGAATACTTACGGCATTGAAGCTAAAATATAAATTAAGAAAAGAGGAATTAACATACAGGATAGCGGCATAGTTTAGAGAGAGAAATACTCCGGATATATATATGGGAAATAGCTTCATTTAATTAAGTATATTAAAGAAGAGCATTGTTGCGAAGAGGACAAATGTAAAGCGCTCGCCTTGCGGAGAGCGCTTTACTACCTGATTGTAACCAGAGGAGATTATTTTTACAAGAAGAAAATGACCTACCTGTGGATAACTATCAATTCTGCTTAGATGCTGAGAATAACAGGTATCACTATTGGCTTTTTAGCTGTTTTCTGGAAGAGGAATCTTGAGACATCTTCATTCACTGTCGATTTTACGAAGTCGAAATTAATCGGATTCATACCAAAGGTGGATGACTCTATGGAGCGGCGAATGACCTGCCTTGCTTCAGACAGCATATCTTGAGATTCGCGAAGATACACAAACCCTCTTGAGATGATGTCTGGGGATTTCTTAAGCTTGCCTGTCTTAGGATTGATCATGGCAATGATCACGAACATTCCGTCTTCAGCAAGCATCTTCCTATCCCTTATAAGCACTTCTGAGACATCACCGACAGAAAAACCTTCTACCACCACATCATCAGACGGAGCTTTGACTGGAAGCTTTACAAATTCGTTGCCTCCATTGCGGATCTCAATAATTGATCCATTCTCTGGCACTATGACATTCTCAGGCTTAGCACCTAGAGAACGTGCCAGTTCCGCATGTTGTTTGAGCATGTAGTGGTGTCCGTGCACAGGCATGAAGAATTTATAAGGCATTTGCTTGTGGACCCATTCCAGTTCTCCTCGTTTACCATGTCCTGAAGTGTGCACATCATTGTCCAAGTAAGTGATGATCTTGGCATCATGGTGGTACAGGTTGTCTTTGAGTTTAGCGACAGCCTTATCATTGCCTGGAATTATAGAGGAAGAAAGAATAATAGTGTCAATCCTAGTCAGCTTAATGAACTTGTGAGCAGAATTTGCCATGCGCATTAGGGCAGCGAATTCCTCTCCTTGAGCACCGGTAACTATCATCATGATCTTGTTTGGAGGGTACTTGGGTATATCCTCTATTGGGATCATATTGTCGGTATTTACAAGATTGAGGTGCTTTACTATATCGACATTGCTTTTCATCGAACGGCCCTCTACAACCACTTTCTTGCCGTATCTGCGGGCAATCTCAAAGAATTCGATAATACGTTCAACTTGAGAAGCAAAAGTAGCAATAATAACTCTGCCGGGTACTTCAGACACGATCTTGTCGATGTTTTTCAGAATAGAGACTTCGGAAGGGGAGAAGCCGGGCTTTTCGATACCTGTTGAGTCCATTGTAAAGAGGACTACATTTCTATCTTTGAACATCTTGTACTGCTCAACTTCTTTTGGTACTGGTACTCCGTTTTCATTTTCAACTCTAACGTCGCCGGTGTTTACGATATCTCCCAAAGGCGTTTCTATGATGATGCCTGTAGAATCTGGGATAGAGTGAGTTAGTCCAAAGAACTTCACTTTCATATTGGCAGTAACAGAAACGGAAGCCTTATCTGTCGATTCCATAACCCTTATATCAAGAGGTGGCAGGTGAGGGAATTCATCCTGACGCTTCTTTATCATGAGAGCGCCGAATTCTCTTGTGTATATAGGAGGATTGCCTATGCGAGGCATGATGTAAGGAATGCCTCCAATGTGATCTAGGTGGCCGTGAGTAATGATTAAGGCTTTAACCTTATCCTTTCTTTCTTCGAGGTATTTTGTATTGGCTAGAATGTAATCAACACCCGGAGTTTCTGCATCGGTAAATTGGATACCGCAGTCTACGACAATAATTTCACCCTTGTATTCTATGGCAGTCATGTTGCGGCCGACTTCCTCAACTCCTCCTAAAGGAATTACTCTGATATCTCCGTCTGCAAGGGGCGGGATGACATCTTGGACTTTTTTAGCCGGTATGCGCTGATCGGCGCGGCGGCGCATATTTTGGCTTCGGGTCTTTGGCCCTAAAGATCTACGGCTTCCTCCGCCGCTTGAAAATCTAGGTCTATTAGAGCTTGGGTACGATCTTTTAGACGAGCCGCTCCTTGGTGGCTGTGTGTTCATATAAGATTTAAGATTTTAAACTAATTATTTTTTAGCGAATATTTGCCAGATTCTATCTGTCTCTATATACCATTCTCTTATGCTCTGGAATCTGTCTTGGGGAGTCGAGAGTCTGCCAAGAGTAATATTTTTAATCTTGTCAGGCACTATGTATATAAAGCTAGGGCTGTAGAGGAAGACTGCAGGCACATCAGAATGTAATTCTTCGGCAAAGTCCTTAAGGTCTTCTTCTTGCTCCTTTTTATCACCTGTTGTTCTAGCTTCTTCTAAGAGATCGTCCACGGTTGCATTAGCATACAAGGCAATATTCAAACCAGGATCATTTCTCTGTGATGAATGCCAGAATGGATATACATCGGCATCTTTTCCTACTACTTCACCGAAGAGGAGAGCATCATATTTTCTTGGCCGAATGACATTCTGGTTGAGATCTCCGGTTTCAAAAACATGAAGCTCTATCTCAACTCCCAATTTTTGCCATGCATCAATTAGCTTTTTTGCAACGGCTTTGAGTTCTGGAGAGTCGCCGGTAGAGATGGAAAACGATAATCTTATTGTATCTGAATCTGAATCTTTTTCAAGTACTCCTGTTTCTTCATCACGAACCCATCCATCATCTTCTAGTATCTCTTCTGCCTGAGCGAATCTTTCTGCATAAGGAGTCTCTTCTTGCTTGCCTGTCCATGAATAAAGTTCAGGCGGCAGAGGACCGTCTATAGGAGTGCCGTGTCCATTAAGGACGTCCGCTACTATTTCTTCTTTCGGGGCAGCCAAGTTTAATGCTTTCCTTACATCCTTATCAAGAAAAACTTTAGCTTGATTCTGGTTAAAGAAAACTCCGAATACTCTCGGCAGCGGCGAAGAGATTACCGTAGCGTTGTCTCCTGCAAGTTCCTCTGCAAGTTTAGGAGAAATACCAGATATGCTCTCTATCTCTCTTGATTTGTATGCTGAAGCAAGAGTTTCCTCACTTGGATAAAACTTGAATACGAGCTTGCCTATGAAAGCCGATCCGGAAACATCTCTCTTAAAAGGCTTAAGAACATAAAAATTCGGTATGCCGCCTGAATTTCTCTCAACTCTAGCTATCTCATAAGGTCCGGAACCTATAGGCAAAGTATTGAATTGACTGAAAGAGAATTCTTCTTCTGTAACATTTTTCCATATATGCTTAGGCAAGATACCAACTGAGAGGTTGTCTATAAAAGGTGCGTAAGGCTCTTTGAGGTGGAAAGATAAAGTGCGGTCATCTATTTTTTCTATTGTTACGCCGCCCCAGTTACCTCTATGCGGACTTTTAATGAGAGGATTAGTCAGTTTTTGAATAGTGAATATGACATCATCTGCAGTAACAGGCTTGCCGTCGTGAAATACAGCGTCTTCTTTGATTTTCACCGTATAAGAGAGTCCGTCATCAGAAACAGAAATGCTTTCTGCCAGGTCATTGACCGTATTGCCGTCTTTATCTGTCTTTGTCAGGCCGGAATATACCAGAGCGGCCAGATTTTTATCTGCTTCTGAAATTGCTAGGACAGGATTGATGAATCGAGGGTTGCCGAGCACGCCTTCAGTTAATTCTCCTCCTTTGGTTGGCACTTCTATCAAGAATGAATGATTGACTTGAAGAAGTAACAAAATGCCGGAAGCTATGAAAACTCCTGCAAAGAAATAAAAGATAATCTTTTCTGCAGCCGTAAAAGACCTCAGGATTTTACGAAATGATTTCTCCTTCGGGATATTGAAACGCTTCAAAAGAAGCATTCTTAATTGCGAGTAGTTCATCCTGATTTACTGGCCGATGAGCAAACTGGCGAATGCTGAAACAGCAAAAAGGACAGCTATTAAGATAGTGCCCTGGTAAATAGTCTTTTCCATTCCGCGTCTGGTATGCTGGCCGACAGTCATGCCGTCTTGTCCGAAAGCAGACCCAAGTCCGGCTTCTGAGCGCTGAAGAAGCACTCCGCCAATGAGCAGTAGGGAAAGCACAATCTGAATGTAAGGAAGTATCTGGGCCATAGGCCTATGCGGGAGAATATTATCATACAGAAAAAGTTCTGTACACTTACTTTCTTATTTGATTTTATACTTAGTTTTACATAGAATACTCGTGCATTTATAAGGTAAACTGGAAATCAGCATGGCAAAACAAGCAAAAAAGAGTGTTTCCAAATCTAATACAAAACTGGGGATAATTCCTCTGGGAGATAGAGTGCTTATAAAACCGCTCTCAGAAGAAGAAATCCGTGGTGAAAAGAAAAATAACTTCGGAATAATTATTCCAGATACTGTCTCTCAAGATAAGTCCGGCCAAGGTAAGGTGCTTTCTGTTGGAGAGGGAAGATATGAAGACGGAAAGTTGATTCCTGTAAAAGTAAAACCTGGAGATATGGTCTTCTTCTCAAAATACAGCTATGACGAGGTAAGCCTTGGAGACGAGGAATTCCTTCTTTTAAAGGAAGACAACATATTGGCAATTATTAAATAAGCAGATTTAAACTAGAGATTATGGCAAAAAAGATTCTCTTCAATGAAGACGCCAGAGAAGCCCTAAAGCGCGGCGTAGACAAAGTAGCTGAAGCAGTAAGGGTAACCATTGGTCCAAAAGGAAGAAATGTAGTTATAGATAAAAGCTACGGAGGACCGGTTATTACAAACGATGGAGCTACCATAGCAAAGGATATAACTCTCTCTGACAAGTTTGAGAATATGGGTGCCGAGATAGTCAAAGAAGTCGCTTCAAAGACTAATGATGTGGCCGGCGACGGTACTACCACTTCCGTGGTGCTGACCCAAGCTCTTTTTGAAAAAGGTTTTCAAAAAATGGTTATGGGAGCAAATCCTATGGGTATCAAGAGAGGTATAGAGCAGGCAACCAAAGACGCAGTGCAAGCCCTCAAAGATATAGCTAAGCCGATAAAAACTGATGAAGAAATCCGCCAAGTAGCTACTATTTCTGCAGAATCAGATGATATTGGGCAGATAATAGCGGACACAATTAAAAAAGTAGGCAAAGACGGAGTAGTAACGGTAGAAGAGTCTCAGTCAATGGGTATAGAGTCTGAGATAGTGGAAGGTCTTGAATTCGACAAAGGTTATATATCCGCTTACATGGTTACAAACGCCGAGCGCATGGAAGCCGAATACAGAGATCCTGCAATACTTGTTACTGATCAAAAGATCTCTGCTATTAAAGATGTCTTGCCGCTTTTGGAAAAGCTTGCAGCTTCCGGCAAGAAAGAGCTTGTAATAATAGCTGATGATGTAGACGGCGAAGCCCTGACGACATTTGTGGTCAATAAACTCAAAGGAGGATTCAATATCCTGGCTATAAAAGCTCCTGGGTACGGAGACAGAAAGAAAGAGATGCTTTCGGACATTGCTGTTACAGTCGGAGCTAAGCTGATTTCCGAGGAGTTGGGAACAAAAATGGAGACAGCGGAGTTGGATGTGCTCGGCAAAGCCTCAAGAGTTGTATCAACCAAAGACAACACTATAATCGTCGGCGGCAAAGGCAAAAAATCCGACATTCAGTCCAGAATAGAATCTCTACAGAAACAAAAAGAGGGCACTACCTCAAAGTTCGATAAAGAAAAGCTCGAGGAGCGCATAGGCAAGCTCTCCGGCGGAGTGGCTGTCATAAGAGTAGGCGCTGCCACGGAAACTGAGATGAAGTATCTCAAGCTCAAAATAGAAGACTCTGTCAATGCAACCAAGGCAGCTATTGCAGAAGGTATTGTAGCAGGAGGAGGAACTGCTCTGGCCAAGGTCTCAAACAAAATTGAAACTCTTTATAAATCTTCAAAAGAGGCCAAAGAAGCCCATGAAAATACTCGAAATTCTGAATACGCAAGCGGATACACGGCTGTCATAGAGTCGCTGCGAGAACCTCTCAGACAGATTGCAAGAAATGCCGGCAAAGAAGAAGCCGTGGTTCTCTCTGAGATCATGAAAGGCTCTGCCAACTTCGGATATGACGCGCTCACTGACACTTATGTAGACGATATGTTCAAGACAGGCATCATCGATCCAGTGAAAGTTACCAGAAGCGCCTTGGAAAATTCCTCAAGCGCTGTCTCGATACTCCTAACTACGGAAGTTGCCATAGCCGACGAACCAGAGAAGAAGGAAGTAGGCGGACATGCCCATGGATCCGATATGGGAATGGACTATTAGAATAAAGATTATTCTTTAATATTCAAAAACCTCCTTTTTAAGGAGGTTTTTTGTGCTATATTATCTGCCGGATATTTGTACCTAACTATTCAAACCGAAAGGAGCCAGCCATGTTGTTTCCTCGCTTAGGAACGATTGATGCTCAACAAGCAGTTGAAAAAACCTTCAGCCAGTTACGGCAAGATTACTCGGTTCTACACATCAGTATGACCAATCATCCGTATCTCGGGTGTCAGGGCGGCGCGCTGGCACGCATTGCATACGATCCATATGATGAGCATCGGCAAAGGTCAGGGTACATGATTTACAGCTCTGTCGATGTTTGCTTCTTTGGGGAGAATTTTTGGATTCTGGGGTTTGGTCTCAAGGGAGGCTCTTACCCCGGGAGACAGTACTCTCGAGACCTCATGGCATTTCCTATAGATGCCAACCTGATACCGTGGAATCCGAAACCGGAAGAGCTTCTTGATTTTGCGGCGATCATCAGTTCGAGGAATGCCTACTTCCGTTCATCGATTCTGATCGCTATGAGGGACGGACGGCTCGTGATCGCCGGGGATCACAACTTCAGCAAGTCTGTCAACGGATATATCTCCAACTTCGTTATCAGTAAGAAGCCAAGAGCAGGAATTCAGGTCGGCAAAGGCAGGGTGTCTCTCGACGATGCCTGCACTTATGACAGGAGATTTCCCAGATTCCTGGCTGGCGAGATAGCTTCTTATCTTGCGAATAGTAAACCTATAACGGCCTTAGCATAAGGTCGTTCAGCTCCCCGCTGCTTTTAGAAAGTGGTGGGGAGCTTCGTCGTCTTATGGTATAATGTTTGCTATGTCACCACTTATAATATTCTTTATAGTTTTAGCAGTTGTTATCGGCTGGTTTGCTTTCTCTTACAACAACTTTGTTAAGCTTATAAACAGGACCAGAGAAGCTTGGGCGGACATAGATGTCCAGCTCAAGCGCAGATACGACCTGATCCCGAATCTGGTAGAAACCGTAAAAGGCTATGCTTCCCATGAAAAAGATTTGCTTGAGAAGGTTACCAAAGCTCGAGCCGATGCTCTGTCGGTAGAACGCTCCGGAGATCCTGAAAATACTGCCCGAGCTGAAAATGCTCTGACCGGCGCTTTGCGCTCTGTATTCGCAGTAGCAGAAAACTATCCGGACCTTAAGGCCAATACCAACTTCCTAGAACTGCAAAAAGAGCTCTCTGATACTGAGAACAAGATCCAAGCAGCAAGACGCTTCTACAACACCAACGTACGGGACTTAAATACGAATATAGAATCCTTTCCGTCTAATATCATAGCCAACCTTTTCAACTTCTCTCCGGAAAAGTTCTTTGAACTCGAAGAGGAGGAAGCAAAAGGACCGGTGAAAGTAAACTTTAAATAAAAGGGAAGATATCGAGTAGTTAAAAAGCCAAATGGCTCAAAATATTTATACAAATCAGGATAGAAATATCCTAAAAACTTGGCTTTTGATGGGCGTCTTTTTGTCCGTGGTCATATTCCTCGGCTGGTTTATTTCTTATTACTATCAAAATTCATTCATCCTATACGCAGCAATATTTTTTGCTGTTTTTATGAATGTTTTTTCTTATTGGTATTCCGATAAATTAGTACTCAAGTTGCACAAAGCTAAGCCTGTTACAAGAGAAGAATATTTCGATCTCTGGAATATTACCGAGAATCTCTCCATTGCCGCCGGCCTGCCAATGCCTAAGCTTTATATCATCAAGGATAAAGCTCCGAATGCTTTTGCTACCGGCAGAGACAAGGAACATGCAGTAGTGGCGGTAACTTCTGGCCTTTTAGAGATTTTAGACAAGAGCGAGCTTGAAGGTGTTATAGCTCACGAGCTCTCACATATAGGCAACAGAGATATGCTCCTCTCTACTGTCGTGGTGGTTCTGGTCGGGTTTGTAGCCCTTCTTTCAGATTTCTTCCTGCGATCACAAATATTCGGCAAAAATGACAGGGATAACAAAGCGGGAGGTGCGCTGATTATCGTGGGTATTGTGCTGGCTGTCCTCACTCCGCTTGTCGCAAGCCTTATTCAGCTAGCCATATCGCGCAAGAGAGAGTTTCTGGCCGACGCATCAGGAGCGCTTCTGACCAGATATCCTCAAGGGCTAGCTAGCGCTCTTCGGAAGATAAGTTCTGCCGCAATACCAATGAGGACTGCAAACAATGCTGATGCACACCTTTTTATTTCCAACCCTTTTGGAGGGAAGATGAAATCCGGTCTTCATAAACTTTTCATGACACACCCTCCGGTTGAGGAGAGAATTCGTGCTCTTATCGGAAGGAGCAGTTAGCTAAGAATTTTAAATTTTGATAATGTGTTCTTTGAACGGAGGCGTCGCATAGCGGTCTAGTGCACCATCTTGGAAAGGTGGCAGGCTCGAAAGGGTCTCGAGAGTTCGAATCTCTCCGCCTCCGCAGATTGAACGCAGTGAAAAACTGCGGAGCGAGCAAGCAAACAATTTTGCTTGCGTGAGAGATTCGAAGAGGTTCTTCCATATTTTCGAGAAGCTTGCTTTGAGAAAATGGAAAACCTGCACTGATCCTGTAAGGATCGAAATTCTCTCCGCCTCCGCAGATAGGAAACGAAAATACAAAGGTAACATTATTGTATTTTGAATACTCGAAATATGGTTTTTATCCACTTGACATGACTTCACATTCATTTACATTCCAATTATTATAAAAATAATAGCAACTAATTAAAGATAATTAACAAATCATGACTAACCTTATTCCTTACTTGTTCGCTAATGCTTACTCAAGTTTTTCTCCAGCAATGCTTGCTTCGGCAACCTGCAGGGTGAATGGTCAAATTGTAGATTGCGGTTCTACAAGTGCTCAGTTCGGCTCCGGATTTCTAGCAATCTTCTTCATTCTGATGGTAATAATTATCATCTCCGGATGGAAGCTGTTTTCTAAAGCAGGAAAGCCAGGCTGGGCATCTATTATTCCAATTTATAATACTGTGGTACTGCTGGAGATTGTGGGCAAGCCGGCGTGGTGGGTGATATTGATGTTTATTCCTTTTGTAAACGGAATTGTCAGTCTTTACATTGCACACCTGCTTTCCAAAGCCTTTGGAAAAAGCGCGGGTTTTACGATAGGACTCATAGTCTTGCCATTCATCTTCCTGCCTATACTCGCCTTCGGAAACTCTCAATACATAGGTAATAGTATTAACAAGCAACCACAAATAGCCTAAGAACATAGATCAAAAAGTAAGTAAAAAGTTCAGGTGCCGTCTATAATTAGTGCAATGCAACTAACAAGCCCTGACTTCAAGGATGGAGAATTAATACCTCTCAAATTCACCTGCAAAGGCGAGAATATAAATCCTGCTCTCAAAATATCAAATGTTCCGGATGGGGCAGAAAGCCTGGCTCTTGTCATGGAAGATCCTGATGCACCAAACGGCACCTTTGTGCACTGGACTCTGTGGAATATAGACCCGAATACAGAAATGATACCTGCCGGCACTGAGCCAGTTGGAGCAGTAGAAGGTAAAACAAGTTCTGGCAAGACTGGCTATACTGGCCCATGTCCTCCTTCCGGCACTCACAGGTATTTTATAAGGCTTTACGCGCTCTCAAGTGAGATCGACCTTCCTTCAGAAACAGAAGCAAGCGACCTCAAAGATATTTTAAAAGGCATCACCTTGGAAGAGTGCACGCTTATGGGAATGTACGCCAAGAGTGTGGATTAATTTTTTTGCATTTTTTGGCCAGGTGTGACATAATTAAGAAATGTAAGTTCCCGTCCAGCCAAAGCTACGGCGGGCAGGTCTCGTGGAGAGTTTCGAAATGAGAAGTGAGCCAGCAACTTACATGCTTTATTAAGAATGCTGGCAGTAAATTAAGTTAAAGTATGTCAACAAAGCTCTATGTCGGAGGTATTCCTTATACATCGACTGAAGACTCGCTGAAGGAGGCTTTCTCCAAGGCAGGCGAGGTCGCATCTGCATCAATTATCATTGATCGCATGACCGGCAGAAGCAAAGGCTTCGGATTCGTCGAAATGACGAATGAGGAAGACGCTCAGAAGGCTATCGACATGTGGAACGGCCAGGACTTCGAAGGAAGAACCCTTACCGTCAATGTTGCTCGCCCTCTTGAGCCTCGCGCTCCTCGAGACCGCAGACCTATGTAGTCAGGCTGTAAGCCATGATTGCTGCAAAAGTCCCGCTTCCGCGGGGCTTTTGCTATTATAAGAACATGAAAAATACTCTTTTCTTCATCTTAGGAATCGTATTGCTGTCCTCCTCTCTGTACTTTTTTCTAAAAGAGCCAGCCTCGCCTAAATATGCGAGTCTAGGCAGGCCAGCATCAAGTAGATCCCAGTCGACCGCCAGAGAAACAATGGTCAAAATTAGCTCAAAAATCATCACTGCCGAGATTGCAGACACCGATGAGCTTAGAGTCCTTGGATTGTCCGGAAGAGAAAGTTTGCCGGAAGATAGAGGGATGCTGTTTATCTTCGATCAGCCGGGGGTATACGGCATCTGGATGAAAGATATGAACTTTCCCATAGATATTGTATTTATTGACGAAAATAAGCAGATCATTTCAACAGAAAACAACGTTTCGCCGGATACTTTTCCAGATATTTTCCGCCCAGCCTCTCCAGCAAAATATGTTCTGGAAATTCCAGCCGGATTTGTCCTAAAAAACAACGTAAAAATCGAAGATTTTGTCGATTTTCATTATGCACAATAGATTGCTCGGAGTTTCAATCCTTTATCCACTTCTTACGAAGTTTTTTCTATGTACAATTAGTAAACAAGTTAGCTTTTCCAATTCTTTATGCTTCAACAATCACTTCTTAACATCCATATTACACACCGAGATGGCACCAAAGAGCCGTTTAATGCCGATAAAATCAACAAATCCATAGAGCGTGCAGCGGAAGGTCTCATAGATCCAGTAGCTAAAGTCATTCAAGTAGCCACGGAAACCCGTCTGACCCTATACGACGGCATCACCACCCAAGAGATGGACGAAGCGACCATCAATGCCGCCATCCAAAATGTCAAAGAAGATCCAGACTATGACAAAATAGCCACCAGACTGCTTGCCAAGACCATATACAAGAATGTTTTAGGAGAATACAGCAATGATCCAAAGAGTCTTGAGGAAAAGCATAGAAAATTCTTCCCAGAATACATAGAAAAAGAGATCGAAAACGGCAAGTTGGACAAGCGAATGAAGGAGAAATTTGATCTTCAAGAGCTTGCAAATACTCTCGATATCAGGAGAGATGAGCTATTTCAGTTCGCTGGACTTTCAAGCCTCTTAGATCGCTACACAATTAAAGATCAAGATCAAAGACCGCTTGAGACCCCTCAATATTTTTTCATGCGAGTAGCCATGGGGCTCTCTTACAATGAGGAAAATCCTACTGAATGGGCCAAGAAGTTCTACAACAAGATGTCTAAGCTTGACTTCATTGCTGGAGGATCGTGCAATCTGGGAGCAGGCACCACTAGAGCTACTTTATCAAACTGTTTCCTGCTTCAAGTGGAAGATGACATGTCACATATT
Organism: uncultured Candidatus Saccharibacteria bacterium; assembly: GCA_964618905.1. Taxonomy (GTDB): domain Bacteria; phylum Patescibacteriota; class Minisyncoccia; order Phycocordibacterales; family Zambryskibacteraceae; genus CAZUDK01. Next base: position 45,370 of record CAZUDK010000003.1, on the reverse strand, counting down.
TCAAAGTCTGTCTCTGATGTGATGATGCTCTCTAAATTCTCCGGCGGACTTGGCGTATCTTTGACCAAACTGCGTTCTGCTGGCTCTCCCTTAATATCAGCTGGCGGAGGAGTTTCTACAGGACCGACACCTTTCGCCAAGATCATGGATACCGCTATAAGGGCCATCCAGCGCGGAGGTAAAAAGAAAGGCGCTCTCTGCTTTTATATGGAAAACTGGCACCTGGACTTTCCGGAATTTTTGGAATGGAAGCACAATGCCGGTGATGACTACATGAGAATGCGTACAGCAAACACTGCTGCCTACATATCTGACGAGTTCATGAAGAGAGTTGAAAGGGAAGAGGAATGGTATCTATTTGACCCAAAGGAAACTCCAGACTTGGTGGAGCTTTACGGCGCAGCTTTCAGCAAGAGATACGCTGAATATGTGGAAATGGCTAAGGAAGGCAAACTCAGGACTTTCAAGAAAATGCCGGCTACAGAACTGTACCACAAAATGACAGTTTCTCTGCAAACTACAGCTCATCCATGGCAAGTTTGGAAGGACTCTATAAATCTAAGAGCTCTCAACAACAATACCGGCACAATTCACATGTCGAACCTGTGCACGGAAATCTGCCTACCTCAAGACAAAGACAATATAGCTGTCTGCAACCTAGCTTCTGTAAACCTTGCATCACATGTGGTAAACAAGGAAGTAAATTGGCAGAAACTTGAAGAAACAGTGCGAACAGCTGTAAGAATGCTGGACAACTTGGTTGATATAAATGATTTATCACTGCCGGAAGCCAGAAAATCAGATAAGGAGAATAGGGCAGTAGGTCTTGGTGTCATGGGTATTGCGGATGTCTTCGAGAAACTTGGCTTGCCTTATGATTCAGTACACGCCTACAACTTTGCTGACAGGGTTTTTGAATTTGTCTCCTATATGGCTATAGACGAAAGTACTAACCTGGCCGCCAAGAGAGGTGCATACTCAAATTTCGCCGGCTCGGAGTGGAGTAAAGGCAAGGTACCATTCGACTCGATCAAAACTCTCGAAGAAGACAGAGGAACGGCCTTAGACCTAGACAAATCAAGCCATCACAAAGGACTAGACTGGGATATTCTTCGAGAAAAAGTGAAGAAGGGTATTAGAAATGCAACCCTCATGGCCGTGGCTCCCAACGCCAACATCGGTCTTGTAGCAGGTACCGTTCCAGGTATGGATGCTCGTTTCAGCCAAGTATTTTCAAGGAATAAAATCAGCGGCAAGTATCTCGATATAAACAGAAATCTTGTCATGGATTTAAAAAATATGGGTATTTGGGAAGAAGTTCGAGAAGCCATCATAGAAAAACAAGGGGATATATCAGACATAGATATTATTCCTCAGCACATAAGAGATGTTTATAAGACTTCATTCACTAATTCGCCATTTGCTTATGTGGAAGTGGCTGCTCGAGCACAAAAATGGTTCGACCAAGCAATTTCAAGAAATATTTACCTTGAAACCAGAGATATCCACCAGACTCTTGAAATATACAAAACAGCTTGGAAAAAAGGTCTTAAATCTACTTACTATCTACACATGAAGCCAAGGCATACAGCCGAGCAATCAACCGTGAAGGTCAACAAAGCTCAAGTCATTGGCAAGAGAGGCTTTGCAGCTATCGGAGATCTCAAGAGTTCAAATCTATTCAAAGAAGCCGTAACAGAGCCAGTTGCATCCGGCGAAGTCATCACAGTCAACATTCCTGAAAAGGAACTGGTTGAAGTACCAAAGACAGAACACCAGCCAGAAGAAAATCCTGCTAATTCTGCAGTAGAGCAAGAAAATACCACTCCTCAGGTTGCACAGACTCAAGACCAGCCGCCAGTAAGCCAGAATACGGATTCCAAAAGTAAAGAATACAATGTCTATATACCCGAAGATCCACAGAACGCACTTATCTGCGACAGCTGTCAATAGTCAGAAAGTGATAAAATTTATTTTGTAATTTATAAATTAAAAAAATCTAGAAATGCTGATAGGAAAAGCTACACCCGATGACATGAATCTGCACCCGCTGAGATATCCGTGGGCATACGATCTTTATAATCAAGCTGTTCGCAACACATGGTTTCCTCATGAGATAGCCCTCAAGGAAGACCTTCAAGACTGGGAGAAAATGACTGAGGATGAAAAGCATGCTGTTAAGTTTTTGATGGCATTCTTTAACCCTGCAGAGCTGATAGTTAACCGTTCTATAGCTCTTGGTATATATCCATATCTTAAAAGTCCTGAATGCCACCTTTATCTTGCAAAGCAGATGTGGGAAGAGGCAAACCATTGCGTAGCTTTCGAATACGTTCTTCAGACTTTCCCGTTCGATAAGGAGAAAATATTTGATCTGCACCTCGATGTTCCTTCCATGCTTGCCAAGGAAGCATACATAAACAAGTACATGTCCCGAATGACAGAGGATACCCTCGACATATCCACACCGGAAGGTAAAAAGGACTTCCTTAGAAACCTGGTAGCCACAAACATTGTCATGGAAGGTATTTGGTTCTATTCAGGATTCATGGTTGCTCTCTCGTTCAGACAAAGAAATCAGCTGAGAAATTTCGGCTCTATGATCAACTGGGTTATCAGAGATGAATCTCTGCACTTAAAGTTTGGTATCAATCTTGTTCACAACATTCTGGAAGAGAATTCGGAGCTTTTAACAGAAGACTTTGCTGCTGAAATCAGAGATATAATAATTGAAGGAGTTAATCTGGAGACTGCCTACAACAAAGATCTATTCCCGCAGGGAATCCTTGGATTGAATTCAAGCTATGTGAACCAATACGTTCAATACATCGCTGACAGACGTCTTGAAGAGCTTGGTCTGCCAAAGCATTACGGTTCTACCAATCCCGCAAAGTGGATGGGAACAGCCACTGACGTGTATGAGCTGGTAAACTTCTTCGAATCTCAGAATACCAGCTACGAAGTAGATTCAGGTGCTCATGCAGAATCTAATTCTCCAGTGCAAGAATCCTTGCCTATGACCGCAGAGGCAGAAAATGAATCCGCTACTGAAAAATAATACTAAACAAAACAGCTTAACAGATGAATAAATTACGAGTAGCAATCAATGGCGCAGGAAGAATAGGACGAGCTTTTTACAGGCTCTCTAAAGAAAACAGTGATGTAGAAGTGGTTGCTATTAACGATCTCGGTGATATTGAGGATATTGCATACCTACTCAAGTATGACAGTGTCTATGGCCCTTCTAAATTCAACATAGAAGTTAGAAATGGAGGAAAAACACTATTCATAGATGGTCATGAAGTCAGCTTCTACTCGGAAAAAGATCCTTCCAAACTGCCTTGGGAAGCTCTTGGCATAGACGTAGTTGTCGAATCGACTGGTGCATTTACCAAATATGAAAGTGCAAAAGCTCATCTGGAAGCCGGTGCCAAAAGGGTAGTGGTTTCCGCTCCAATGAAAGATGACCCTCTGCCAGATATAGAAGGCGCAACCGTGCTCTTGGGAGTCAATGAAGAAAAACTATCTACCTGCAAAATAACCTCAAATGCTTCTTGCACTACCAATGCCGGTTCGCCTCTTATAGCTATTCTTGATGAATCTCTCGGAATAGAAAAGGCTGTTCTTAATACGGTGCACGGCTACACAGCTTCGCAATCGCTTGTCGACGGCCCTTCCAAGAAAGGTCTCAGAGAAGGACGCGCAGCCGCAGAAAATATTGTTCCTTCAAGTACTGGTGCGGCTATAGCTGTTACAAAAGCTTTTACTAAGCTCTCCGGACTCTTTGACGGCATCTCTACCAGAGTACCGGTGAAAGTCGGCTCTCTTGTAGATGTTACTTTTATCTCTAAAAAAAATACCAGTGCAGAAGAGGTAAACAATTTTCTCCGAAAAGCGGCAGAAGATGAAAGATGGCAAGGCGTGTTCGCAGTTACAGAAGATGAACTCGTATCAACTGATATAATAGGAAATACCTACGGTTCTACAGCAGATCTTGCTATGACTAGGGTTGTGGGAGGCAATCTGGTCAAGGTTATGGCTTGGTATGATAACGAAATGGGGTATACCAGCACCTTGCTCAAACATGTAATAAAACTTGGAAAGAGTATCTAAAACCTAAAGCAAATGAAAATTTATGTAGGAGCAGATCATGCAGGCTTCGGTCTCAAAGAGAAGCTTAAACCTTACATTGCAGAACTTGGACATGAAGTCGAGGATAAAGGTGCCTATGAATATACGGAAACTGATGATTATCCTGATTTCATGATTCCTGTTGCCGAAGAAATATCAAAGTCATCCGGCGAAGCAAGAGGAATATTGTTTGGAGGCTCCGGCCAAGGGGAGGCAATGATAGCAAACAGATTCCACGGAGTAAGAGCAGCAGTTTATTACGGTAAGAGCAAATGCGTAGCAGGTGAAGGTGAAGACTCAATCATTAAACTCTCCAGAGAACATAATGATTCTAATATTCTTTCTTTGGGAGCAAGATTTATAACAGAAGATGAGGCCAAAGCCGCAGTAAAAGAGTGGCTGGCAACGCCATTTACCGGAGAGGAGAGGCATAAGAGGCGACTGGCTAAAATAGAAAAACTTGGCAAACAATGAAGATTATCCCAGCTATACTGCCGACAGATATTGAAGACTTTAAACAAAAGCTCTCTGACATACCTGAAGAAATAGAGCTCTTGCATTTAGACATACTCGACAAAGACATCGCACTCGCAACAGACAAAAGCCTTGAAGTTCATATAATGGCTGATGATCCCAGAGAACTTGCTAAAAGCTGGACAAAGAGAGGAATAGAAAGAATAATCGTTCATTTTTTGTCAGAAGAAATATTAGCGCTCAAAGAAAATATTGAAATCGGACTCGGGGTAGAGATGCAAGTGCCTATAGAAAATATTTTTCCTTTAGTGGACAAAGTGGATTTTATTCAACTTATGTCCATAGAAAAAATCGGTGGACAAGGGCACCCTTTTGAATCGGAGGTTTTTGATAGAATAAAGAAAGTACGAGAGAAATTTCCCACAATTCCAATAAGTGTGGACGGAGGTGTAAATATTGAAAACATAAAAGCATTAGAAGATGCCGGAGTCGATAGAGTTGTGGTTGGTTCCGGATTTAAAGAATTATGGTCATCACAGAAGAAAAAATCATAGAGCTGGAAGAGAGAGCAAATGAAATCCGTAAGGCTGTCATAAAGATGCTTCTTGAAGCCGGTTCCGGACATACTGCCGGCCCTCTTGATATGGCAGACATATTCACCGTTCTTTACTTTCATACCTTAAAGCAGGATCCCAAAAATCCGCATTGGCCGGAGAGGGACCGGCTCGTACTTTCAAATGGCCACATTTGTCCTGTTCTATACGCTTCTATGGCTTATGCCGGCTATTTTCCAGTAGAAGAACTTATGACTTTACGAAAGTTTGGCTCGCGCCTGCAAGGTCACCCGCATAGAGATTTTTTGCCAATGCTTGAGACAAGCTCTGGTCCTCTTGCATCAGGTCTTGCGCAAGCAGTCGGCATGGCTCTCTCAGACAAGCGAGACAATGGAGAGACTAGCCATCGCAGAATATATTGCCTGCTCTCTGACGGAGAACTGGAATCCGGCGCCAGCTGGGAAGCAGCCATGCTTGCCGGCAAGGAAGGACTCGGGAACCTTACGGCCGTAGTAGACAGGAATAATATCCAAATAGACGGCTACACGGAAGATGTCATGCCTCTTGAATCGCTCTCTGATAAATGGAGAGCATGGAACTGGCATGTCATTGAAATAGACGGACATAATATAGAAGAAATAGCAGACGCTTTTGAGGAAGCAAAAGCTGTCTTCGGCCAACCTGTGGTGATCATTGCACATACTATAGCCGGCAAAGGCGTACCAGAGTTCGAGCGAGACTACCGCTGGCACGGCAAGCCGCCAAACAAAGAAGAAGCAGACCTCGCTCTTAAAGAGCTAAGAACTCTTGGCAACAAAATAAAAAGCGAACACCAATGATGCATAAGATAAAAAAATTTCTTAAGGAATACTGGGACCAAATAATTATGGATATACTTCGACCGTAATGCTTAATCCTGAATTACATTTAAATGAAAAAATGTTCGACAAGAAAGTCGAGCAAATCGCCATCCGCACGGGCTTCGGAGAAGGCTTGCTTGCTGCTGGAGAAAAAAATCCGCAAGTAGTAGGGCTGTGCGCAGATCTTACGGAATCGACCAAGATGCATCTTTTCCGTAACAAATTTCCAAACCGTTTTGTGGAGATAGGTGTTGCCGAGCAGAACTTGGCAGCAGTGGCTTCAGGCATGGCAGCCATGGGCAAGATTCCATTTATCTCTTCCTATGCAATGTTTAGTCCGGGCAGAAATTGGGAGCAGATACGCACTACTATTTGTTACAACAACCAACCTGTCAAAATCGCAGGCTCACATGCTGGCGTATCAGTCGGTCCGGACGGCGGTACACACCAAGCTATAGAAGATATAGCTATCACCAGAGTAATCCCTCGCATGATTGTTATCTCACCTTGCGATTCTATAGAGGCCAAGAAGGCTACTCTTGCGAGTGTAGACACTGGCACTCCGGTTTACTTACGTTTGGCACGCGAGAATACACCTGTAATAACCACTAACAAAACTCCTTTTGAGATCGGTAAAGCGAGAGTCTTCTGGCAAACAGACAAGCCTGAAGTTGCCATCATCGCCACCGGCGCACTGCTTCATAAAGCTCTTGAAGCAGCCAAGAAACTGGAGAAAGACGACATTCAAACTATTGTAGTAAATCTCTCTACTATCAAACCTCTCGATGAAAAAACGATTCTGGCTGTGGCCAAGCGCGCCGGCAAGGTAGTAACAGTCGAAGAGCATCAAGCGGCCGGTGGTATGGGATCGGCAGTGGCAGAACTCTTGGCAGAGAACCAGCCGGTGCCGATGGAATTCGTGGCAGTTAAAGACCAGTTCGGACAATCAGGAGAAATGGAGGAGCTAATAGAACACTATGGACTAGATACTAAGGCAATTATTGATGCAGTTAAGCGAGTTTTAAAAAGATGATTAAGCCAGGTACTTGGAAGCATTCAAAATCAGGAAAGGAATACAAAGTCATAGGAGTAGTTAAGCATTCGGAAACTCTTGAAGATATGGTGCTCTATGAAGCTTTATATGCAAATGAAGTCTCTTCACTCTGGGTCCGTCCGGCCTCGATGTGGGAAGAGGAGGTGGAAGTGAATGGAGAAAAAGTCCCGAGATTTGTGTTTGTTGGCAAACAATAATATCAATTTGACTTATATAAAGTATTGTTATATAGCTTAAAGAGAGCCACAGCCAGTCTCTTCTGACCACAACTCTGGAGGTAGAGATGCTTAAGTACGTTTTCCTCACGATCATGACCGGAACACTCATCGGCACCTCCATCGCTAGTAGTATCCATGTGGAACCGTGGAAGTACTTCACGGCAGTTGAGGTGGAGGCTGGTACGGAAAACATCATTTCAGCACTCCTCATCGGTGGACAAGAAGGAGATGTGGTGGAATTTACCTCTTCGAACTGGCACGTGGCGAGTATCCAGACTTTCTCTGGCGAAGTCACTTTCCAGAGCCCGGGGTTTGTCAAAATTTGTGCGATTGCACGCCTCTTCTCCCGCAAGAGGAAACCCCAAGGTCAGTTTTCCGACATCGGGCTTGGGCACCTGTACCACATCGAAATACCGCTCACAGGACCAGGCAGGTCATGGGTGGAGGTTTATCCAACCGTGGAGAAATGCACATGGTATCACGTGAAGGAACGCCCCGGCAGCAATGTCGGGGCGGTTGCATATTTGACTTTTAAAGATAATTTGTGACATAGTTTGACTGGAAAGGTCTTTGTTTTCACTCTTTCAGGAGGTTGGGTGATGAAAAACAGCGATCCGACGTGGAGCCTTTCGTTCATCGGAGTTGCCATAGTGACGTTCGTCTTCGCCATCCACATCGTGAGTGGACCGAGGACCGTTTCCGGCAGCTCTATTCATGAGCTGCGCTGCCCCCGATTTCGGTCGGGGGCTTTTCATTTACAAAGCCTTGGCTTTAAAATCTGACGGCGCTTTTGCTAGGTAATCTTCAATTTTTTCGCGAGAGAGAAGCCCTTTCTGAGCGCCTATGTGCTGTACTACTGACATGGAATTGACAGCACCCCATCCGAGAGCAGTAGGAAGATCTTTTCCTAGCGCGAGTGCCACAACTGTTGTGGAAGAGAAAGCATCACCTGCACCAGTGCGCTCACAAGGCGGCTTTATGTCCGGATACGGCATTTGCCTGTAAATATTTTCTCCATCATAAGCATATGCCCCGTTCGGACCATCGGTAATTACAACAATTTTTGGCCCCAACTCGTGAAAACGCTTTATAAGTTCTTTAATACCAAGTGTATTAACACCAATAATACTCTCCGCCTCTTCAACATTAGAAAAATAAATATTAGCCCGAGCATATAGGCGGGAGAGTTTCTTGCCTAGCGGAATTTCTTTACTTCCGGGTTGAAAAGCGAACTTCACCTGCGGATTTTTTTCAAGAAAATCCGCCAATTGATCGTAAACTTCGAGAGTATTAGAACCTATAGAGCTGACATAAACCCACTGCGGTATGCCAAGGTCAGGTAAGACGTATTTAAATTCTTCATTGCGTCTTAAAATCGTCCTGTCATCTTCGTACCAAAGGATATAAGAGTAGTTGGTATGCTTGCCTTCTTCGGCAATAACAAATTTTGTATCAACACCCTGGGCATTCAAAGATTCCATTGCATCCTTGCCGGGCTGATCAGAGCCTATATGAGCCACCAGGGCAGAAGAGAGCCCAAGCTTTGCCGCAACGACTGAAGCATTCGGAGCATTGCCGACGCCGGCGACAGTAGTTGCTTCTTTATAAGGAACCTTGGCTGCAAAAGGCAGAGAAATGCGATATTCAGCATCATCCGGCTTGCCGGCAACCTTGGCACCGCTATCTTCTTCAAGCCGAATAAATACATCAGTGGCTGTATCTCCAATAGCAATGAACTCATGCATAGAGAAAGTATATCATGATAGAATTGTAAGCATGAAGACACTTAAAGAATATATTGCCGAAGCAGCAGAGAATAAGATAGCTATCGGACATTTTAATGTTTCGGACTCGGAAGGATTCAAAGCGGTAACAGAAGCAGCAGAAGAATTAAATCTACCGGTAATTATTGGCGTATCAGAGAAGGAAAGAAGCTTCCTTGGAGTAGCAGAGATACGCGCCTTGGTGCAAGTTAAGCAAGATGAAGGCCGTCCGGTATTTATCAACGCCGACCACACATATTCTGTAGAAGCATCTAAAGAAGCCATAGACAACAACTTTGATTCAGTCATCATTGATGGAGCAGAAAAGCCTTTCTTTGAAAATGTCATTATGACAAAAGAGGTCGTCAGATATGCCAGAGAAAAGCATCCGGAAATGCTGGTAGAAGGCGAACTTGGCTTTATCGGCACTGGTTCAAAGATTCGAGACGAGATACCGGACGGAGTATCAGAAGAGACACAAACCACTCCGGAAGATGCCAAAAAGTTTGTGGACGAAACAACCGTAGATCTCTTCGCTCCATCTGTCGGCAATATTCACGGCCTCATTAAGACCGGCGATCCCAAGCTTAATATCAAAAGAATTTCTGAAATAGCGGGAGCTGTAAAAATTCCTCTTGTCCTTCATGGCGCATCAGGAAATACAGATGAAGATATTGTGGCTGCTATAGATGCCGGCATACGCATAGTGCATATAAATACTGAACTGAGAATGGCTTATAAAGCCGGCGTAGAAAAAGGAATGAGCACAGACGAACTTGCTCCTTATAAATTCTTGGCTGAAGGAGTCGAAGAGATGAAAGAGGTGGTAACCAAAAAATTAAAACTGTTCAACAAAATATGAATCTAAAGGAAGAAATACAAAAATTCTTCAAAGGAGAGGTCTTTGACGACAACGAGACTCTCACAAAATACAGCCACGATGCCTCTCTCTTTGAGGTTCGGCCTAAATTAGTGGTTTTCCCCAAGAATTCTGACGATCTTAAAAGTCTTGTTAAATTTATTGCAGAAAAGAAAGCAGAAAACCCAGAAATCTCGCTGACTATGCGCTCGGCTGGTTCGGATATGACCGGCGGCCCATTGAATGAATCCATTATTGCCGATACAACAAAGCATATAAACAACATCGGCGGCATAGAAGAGCAGAGCATCTTAGTCGAACCCGGCGTCTTCTACAGAGACTTTGAAAAAGAAACTTTTAAACATAACTTGCTCCTGCCTTGCTATCCGGCGTCTAAAAATCTGGCCGCCCTCGGCGGCATGGTATCGAACAACTGTGGCGGAGAAAAAACTTTGCGATACGGCAAAATGGAAAATTTTGTTCTTGAGAGCACAGTTATATTCTCTGATGGTAGGGAATATACAGTGAAGCCGCTCTCGGCAAGGGAGCTTGATATGAAAATGAGCCAAGGCGATTTTGAAGGTAACTTATATAAAAAACTATTTGAGCTTATAAAAGACAATCAAAAGAAAATAGAAGAAGCACGGCCAAGAGTATCAAAAAATTCCGCAGGATATTACCTTTGGAACATCTGGGATGGAAAAACTTTTAACCTCAATAAGCTTTTGGTCGGATCGCAGGGGACTTTGGGTATAGTCACAAAAGTAAAATTAAGATTAGTGCCTGTGGAGCCGGTATCCAAGCTGTTTGTCATCTTCCTGCCCGATTTGTCGCGCATGGCAGAGCTTGTAAATATCATTTTGCCGACAAATCCTGAAAGCATCGAGTCATATGACGATGCTACTTTCAAACTTGCTTTCCGTTTCCTGCCGGAAATGATCAAGACCTTGAAACCCAAGAATTTCTTCAAACTTTTGATATCTTTTATACCGGAAGGGTGGATGATAATCCGCAAAGGACTGCCTAGAATGATCATGTTGGTGGAATATACAGGTCAAAGTGAGGAAGAAGTAGGGAAAAAGCTCGATGATTTAGAAAAAAAGCTTGAATACTTTAAGTACGAAATGAGAAAGACTAAATCAGAAGAGGAAGCCGGAAAATATTGGACAGTCAGGAGAGAGAGCTTTAATCTCCTCAGAGAACACACTAAAGGCAGGCGAACAGCGCCATTTGTAGACGACATTGTAGTTTTGCCGGAACACATGGCGGAATTTCTACCAAAGATAAGGAAGATTCTCGATAAATATAATCTGACTTACACTATTGCCGGCCATGCAGGTAATGGCAATTTCCATATCATTCCTCTCATGGATATGCACGACAAAAAGAATATAGAAATCATTGGCAAGGTATCAGAAGAAGTTTACTCCTTAGTAGCTGAGTATAAAGGATCTATAACAGGCGAGCACAACGACGGTATTGTCCGAACCCCTTTCCTTAGCAGGATGTACAGTCCGGAAATCCTTGAGCTTTTCAAGCAAACTAAAGAAATTTTCGACCCGCAAGATATTTTTAATCCAGGCAAAAAAGTTCCAGAAGGCGATACGGAACAAGATATAGGCACAGTCGCATATATGGAAGAGCATATAGCCCTGGAATAAAGCCGTTGATTTTATTGTAAAGTCAGGTAAAATAAGCTCATGCTTACCTTAAAGACCGAGAAAAGAGAGAAGTCCGAAAAACCGGACGTTTTGCGAAAGACAGGAAAAATTCCTGCGGTTTTTTATGGTAAGAAACAGGAAAGTACTCCCATCTCCATAGACAAGAAAGACTTTGACAGAGTATGGAAAGAGGCGGGAGAATCCACAGTAGTGACCTTAGAAACTCCGGAAGGCGAGAAAGAAAGCCTTATTCATGATATAGACATCGACCCGATAACAGGCGAACCTAGACATGCTGATTTTTACGTATTCGAAAAAGGCCACAAAGTTAAAGTTGAACTTCCAATAGAATTTGAAGGTGTCTCTCCAGCAGTCAAAGAACAAGGTGGAGTGCTTGTGAAAGTGCTGCATGAACTAGAAGTTGAAGCTATGCCTAAAGACCTGCCTTCACACATTATTATAGACATAAGCGTCTTCAAGAATATTGGAGACCAAATAATGGCTCAAGACCTGCGAATGCCCTCAGGCGTATCGCTTACAGAAAACCCAGAAGAAATCATTGCCTTAATAGCAGAACCTAAGGAAGAAAAGGAAGAAGAATCAGAACCGGTAGATCTGTCTTCAATTGAAGTTGAAAAGAAAGGCAAAGAAGAATCAGAAGATTCCGAAACAAAACCTGAAGAACAAGAGGGATAGGGAAGAGCCAATTTCGAGTTTGAGTAATATCAAACTCGATTGTTAATTTAGAGTTCTTAATTATGCAACCTAAAATAAGTCCGCTTAAGGCTATATGCTTAGTATCAGCAATGGCTTTGACGGCATTAGTTTTCCCTGGCAGCGCTGCTTATACCAGCGCAAGCTCTTGTACAAATCAGATAGCGGGTAAGAGCCGATCTCAGCTGGAATCAGAGCTTGAGGCCTGCAATGCAGAAATAGCACAGTGGACAGCCGCATTGAATCAAACCAAGCAAGAAAGCGCTTCTTTTGCTAGAGATGTTGCTACTTTAACCGCTAAGATAAATGCTGCTCAAGCCAATATTAAGGCTAAAAATATAGCTATATCAAACCTTTCCCAAGATATCTCAGTCAAACAAACCAAGATTGCTGAGCTGGACTCACGCATAGTAAAAGGCAAGGAAGCTATAGCGGATATCTTACGCAAAACCAAAGATATAAACTCCTATTCCATGGCTGAAGCCCTGCTTTCAAGTAAGAATCTTTCAGAATTTTTTGCAGATTTGGATTATTATTCATCCACAGAGAAAGCTTTGGCAGAACTTTTTACAGAACTTAGGGATACCAAGACTGAAACTGAAAAAGAAAAGAATGAATTAGCTGAACAGAGAGAGAGGGCATCCGCCGCTAAAGAGCTTCTTGAGGCTTCCAAAAGGGAAGTGGAAGTAGCTAACGAGCAGAAAAAGAATCTGCTTGCTGTCAGCAAAAATAAAGAGAAAACTTATGAACAGGTTCTAAAAGACAGGCAGGCAAAAGCTGCTCAAATACGCTCAGTCTTGTTCCCACTTAGAGATGCAGGGGCCATACCTTTTGGCACCGCTCTCCAATACGCGCAGAATGCAAGCAAAAAAACAGGTGTAGAACCTTCACTTATACTTGCCATCTTACAGCAAGAATCAAACCTTGGAGCAAATGTCGGCAGCTGTGTTATCACTGATCTCAATAGCGGCTCATTAAAGAGCGTCAATAGCGGCAAAATATTTCCTGTAGGCATACATCCGAGCCGAGACTTACCGTTGCTGCAAAAAATCGTAACCAGTTTGGGCCGGAATCCTCTGACTACAAAGGTCTCATGCCCTCTGTCTGTAGGGTATGGAGGAGCTATGGGACCAGCTCAATTCATCCCATCTACGTGGCATATCATGGAGAGTAAGGTCTCTGCAGCTTTAGGCAAATCTAATCCCGATCCTTGGAATCCTCAGGATGCTATTATGGCTATGGGGCTTTTCCTAAAAGATATAATGGGTACTACAGGAGATCCTTATGTGGACCAGCGCACAGCTGCCTGCAGGTACTACTCAGGTAAAACATGCTATGGCGCAAGCGGTCCTAATGTCGGCTTGAGTTATGGTCAAAGCGTAATGTCCAAAGCGGACAAAATCCAGAATGATATTGATTTCTTGCAGGGAGTATAAATTACTGGCTTGCCCCTCACCTGCTTCAGCGAGCTAAAAGTTAGGAAAACAGAAGTTGCATAAAAGCAGGTGGTGGGGTATAGTATTGCTCAATGAAAAAGACCATACACCCGGAAAACTACAGACCAGTTCTGTTTGTCGACAGCTCAAGTGATACTGAGTTTATTATTCCTTCCACCATTGAAACAGAAGAGACTGGCAAGGCTAAAAGCGATGGCAAAGAATACCCGCTCGTGAGAATAGAAATATCTTCAGCTTCCCACCCTTTTTACACCGGACAAGAAAAGACTCTGGACACAGCAGGACGAGTGGAACGCTTCAAGCAAAAACAAGCAAAAGCTGCATCTCCGAAGAAAAAATAAATTTCTTAACAAGTGATAATTTGCTGCTGCAAATTATATCCTCTTGACCCAGCCGGCCTGCGAGAGACATGAAATTCGTTTCTTCTTCGAGAATTGAAGTATTATATGACTCCAGATATAGAAAAATACAAAGAAAATCCTAAGACTGCTTATCTTGCTGAGACTTTCGAGCGTCTATCTGAAGAAGAAAACGAGATAAAAAAACTTCTGGAAGAAGACCAGAGCATGAAAGATCTCTCGGAGGAAGAACTCAGCCACATCAAAGCTCAAAAAGATTCTTTAATAAAACAAATGGATGAAATCCTCTCTTCTGAAGAAGAAGACGAAGAATATCCTAATGAAGTAATCCTCGAAATTCGAGCGGGTGCAGGCGGAGAAGAAGCAGCTCTTTTCGCTGAAGAACTTTCAAATATGTACAAAGGCTATGCAGCTATAAAAGGCTGGAGTGTAAAAGAGCTGCATGTGTCTCCCAGTACTCTTGGCGGCTACAAAGAAGCATCTTTTGAAATACGAGGCAAAGATGTCTATAAGGAATTAAGATACGAAACCGGGGTACATCGAGTGCAGCGCATACCGGCAACTGAAAAAATGGGACGCGTCCACACATCTACCGCATCCGTAGCTGTTTTGCCCGTTAGAAAGAAAACAAAGATAGAAATAAAGCCAGCAGACATTGAGATGGAAACCTCGCGCTCAGGCGGTGCAGGCGGCCAGAACGTTAACAAGGTTGAAACTGCAGTAAGGATCATCCATAAACCTACAGGCATAGATGTCCGTTCGACATCAGAAAGAAGCCAACTAAAAAACAGGGAAAAAGCCATGAGCATACTGATAGCGAAGCTGGAAGCAAAAAAAGAAGAAGAGGAAGCTGCAAAATATGCCGGAGAGAGAAAAGCCCAGATAGGCACCGCTGATAGGTCAGAAAAAATACGCACTTATAACATACTCCAAGACCGCATTACAGACCATCGTATAAAGCAGTCGTGGCACAATATAGAAAACATAATGACAGGCAAAATTGAGCCAATTATCAAAGCCTTGTCAGAAGCTGATAAGGCAGATTAATGCTACATTGCAATATATAGCTCTTTTTGATAAAATCTTTCCCTGTTTATGCAAACTGAAAATAGCAAAAAAACACTCATAGACGAGCTCTTCAAAGCAGGGGCTCATTTCGGCTTTGTGAAGTCCCGCCGACACCCTTCGGTCAAGCCATTCCTATTCGGCACCAAAGATAATATAGAAATTTTTGACCTTGAAAAAACAAGTGAAGAATTCAAAAAGGTTATCGAATTCATCAAGGAAAAAGGCAAGGAGGAAGCATCTCTACTTATTGTAGGCAGCAAGAATGAAGCCAGAGAAGCAGTAAAGAAAGCCGCTACAGAGATCGGCATGCCTTATGTAGCCAGCAGGTGGATAGGAGGCACTTTGACTAACTTCTCAGAAATCAAAAAGCGCCTAGCAAGACTCGATGAGCTTACTTCCCAGAAGGAAAAAGGGGAGCTTGGCAAATACACTAAGAAAGAGAGACTCCTTATAGACCGCGATATTGAAAAATTGGAACTATACTTCGGCGGACTAGTTGGAATGAAGTCTCTGCCAAAGCTTATAATAGTAATAGACCCTAAGAAGGAGCATATTGCCATCTCTGAAGCTAAGAAGATTGGTATACCGGTGATTGCTCTGGCAGGATCAGACTGCAATCTTAATGGCATTAATATGGCTGTACCGGGCAACGACTCATCCAGACAGAGCATCTCATTATTCCTGGAGAAAATTGCAGGAGCTTACAAGGAAGGAGTTTCTGAAGCACCTAACGGCAAAGAAGAAAATAAGTAAGAACAAAACAAAATAAAATGGCTACAACAGAAGAAATCAAATCTTTAAGAGACGAAACAGGGCTATCCATAATGCAGTGCAAAAAAGCCCTTGAAGATGCTGGAGGTGACAGAGCAGAGGCTCTGAAACTCCTTAAAGAGCGTGGCGCTGATATTGCAGCCAAAAAGACCGACAGAACACTGGGAGCAGGTATTGTAACCTCATATATCCACGCTAATGAAACTATCGGTGTTCTCCTTGAGTTACTATGCGAGACAGATTTCGTAGCAAAGAATCCTGAGTTTAAGGAAATTGCTCATGATATTGCTCTTCATGTAGCGGCAATGAATCCTGAAAATACAGAAGAACTTCTTAAACAACCTTTCATCAAAGACAGCTCTACTACTATAGAAGATCTTGTAAACGGAGCTGTACAGAAATTTGGAGAGAGAACCGAAATAGGCAAATTTGCTAGGTTCGAAATATAAAAACTTGTCCCGTTAGAAATTCCTCTATGTTAAAATTATTACTGAGCGTAAATATTAATAATTTCTAACTGGGATGTCCCTTCCAATAATCTTCTTGTTTTCTGGCTTGGTAATATCCTCGATACTCCTGGCCAAAAAGATAGAGATAAAATATAAAAGAACTTTTCTGCTTCTTCGGGCAATAACACGCGGAGATGAGAGGGTAAGAGATTATTCGCATCGCTTCGCTCATTTCTACTCAGAAAGCAAAGAGAAGGCGCACCTGCTTGTCTCAAGAAGGCTTCCATTACACTCCAAAAAACTCTTAAGCAAAGCGAATACCAAAGTCCAAGACCTAAGCTCCATATATCTTGAGAAAATCAGGGGAATTAAAGCTCTTAAGAGGACAGACGATGGTATATCAGATTTTTTCAAAAACCTGTCCAACAAAGAATTAGGTAGAAATGAAACTGCCAGTGAGGGTTCTCAAAACCTGGAAGAAGTTGTAGAGTAGAACACAAGCCACCTTAGCTCAGTTGGTAGAGCAACGCTTTTGTAAAGCGAAGGTCCCCGGTTCAAGTCCGGGAGGTGGCTCCAATTTATTAAAAATTATTTTTCTGAAGCAGGAGTAGTCGAAGATTCATTCTTCTCCTCAAGCTCTGCTTTTAGACGGCTTAGAGCAGGTACATCTTCTTCAAGTTGTTCCAGTGGACGGTATCCATAATGAGCAGTGCCATCGATGATGAGCGCAGGTAAGTTCGGCTCTATTTTGTATATAGATATCAAGGTCTTTATGGCTTCTACATCAAAGTCATAATCGAAAGAATACACCCTCAGGCTTGGATATTTTTCTCTTAGGGCAGTTAAGACATATCCCATCTTCTCGCAATCTTTGCAATCGGATTTAGAAGAGTAGAAATAGAGAATAAAAGTCGGCTCCGTGCCACACTTCTCAGTCAGGCGCTTCATTAAAAGATAATCCTTTATCTCAAGAAGAAAGTAGGAGCGCTTTAAATAATTTAAGTCATTCTGATTAAAGCCTGTTTGGCCGTCAGTGTATGTAAGCTTCTCTCCAAGAGGGCCGAGCTCTTTAGAGAGAAAACCAGGCCCAATGTCTCGACAAGAAGTCTCTTCAAGCAGGGCAAACTGCGTCTCGGAAGAAAGTATGTCTAGAGCCACTCTATTTTCTATAGAATGCACGCCTTCTAGCTTTCTGCTATTTAAGGCGTTAGAGGTAAACAAGGCCGTGCTGAAAACGGCTGCCGTAATTAAAAAAGCCACTAAATACTTCTTTGTGTCAAACATTATCTCCAGGTTACCTTTCTTCTTGTGACTATGTCAAATAAGGCTTTTATGAGCCAAAGAGGGGTAAGAAACGCATATACAAACAGGTAGTAGAATAGGCTTCGACTTATTTCAAACTTTCCATCCGAAAGCTTAAGAGCCAAGTAGATAATAGAGAGAGTCAGAGCAAGTGCCATGACAACAATTATTGTCAGTGCGCCCGTATTTATGAAATACCAGTCAAAAGTCGGTAAAGACATATCCCAATTAAATCCAACAGCCTGGTATCGGTTTAAAATTTCCATAAACTTTGTAATACCGCCTTTGATAACGTTGCTTACCATTACAAAAGAAGTGAAGGTGGAGAGAGTGGCTATTGGCAATATAAACATGCCGAAGTGCCCGTACTTTCTATTGAAGAACATCTCCCTATAATCGAAAGCATTATTGAGGAAGCCGTACGCCCAACGTGAGCGCTGCTTAACAAGACCTTTAAGAGTGGAAGGAGCAACGGTGTAGACATGCGCTTCGTGTGAATTAACTATCTTATATCTGTGTTTTTGCATTCTCATAGCCATTTCCATGTCCTCTGTCATATGAGCATATTTATAACCTCCCAGTTTTCTGAATACCTGAGTGCGGAAGATAGAGAAAGGGCCAGGGGTAACATAGAGGGCATTGAGTGAAGCTAGTATCCTTCGAAGGAAAATCGACCAGCTGTATTCTGTCTTCTGTATATATTGCAGGAAAGAGTTCGGCTCATGGACTTTAATGGAAGGAGTAACAGCCATGACGCTTCCGTCTTCAAAATATGGAATTATCTTCCTGAGTGCTTCCGGCGTAACAAAGGAATCCGCATCGAGACAGCCTACCAGATCAGTCTGAACATGCTCCAGAGCAGCATTGACGGCCGTGTGCTTGCCGCCATTCTCCTTGTCTATAATCATGACATTGGAATGATCCTTGAAACTATTTAATACTTTAAGAGTACCGTCCTTTGAGCCGTCATTTACAAGAATGACAAACAGCTTCTCACGAGGATAGTCCAGGTTAAAAATGGATTCTACTGTCTTTGCGACAGTTTTTTCTTCATTAAAGCAGGGTACTACTATCGTAACGGTAGGGAAATTTTTGGGCTCCTTGGCAGCCCACTCATTCTCTCTTTTTATTTCTCCGTGGATTTCAATGTATGTAATAAGAAGAAAAACCTCAAAAAAGAGAGATATGAAAAGCGAGAAATACAAAATCAAGAGATGGGGGTCCATGTGGCTGAATTGCTCTAAATCTTATACATTATAGATGTTTTATGGCATAATTTCAACTTATGAATATAAAGATAGATTCACCAGAGGAAGAGGCTCTTAAGGTTGAGCTTGAATCAAAACATGATCCAGAATCAGAGAGACTCAAGCGCTTCCTCGCTATGCCTGACCTATCGAGGACTCCGGGCAACCCCTTAGAGCAGCTAGTCGAGAGAATAACCGAAATTCCGGACTTTAAAGACTTCGACATAGCCCAGGTACCTGAGATAGTGCCAACCAGCATCGCCTTTGACCTTTTCGACTTTGCTCAAGATCATCCAGCAAGGAGCAGATCTGACACATACTATGTAAATGATGAATATATTCTGCGTCCTCATACCACAGTTTATTGGTACTACTATCTAAACTCAGAAAGAGCCAAAGAGAAGATGGCTAACAGAGAGACAATAGGAGTTTTCTGCCACGGCAAGGTTTACAGGAAAGACGAAATAGACCGCAAGCACATGAACGTCTTCCACCAAATTGACGGTCTTTACCTTGTGCCAAAGACAGAGAAAGAAATAACCCTCAAGGATCTTCAAGATGTAGAGACAAAGATAGTAAAGGCTGTTTTTGGACCAGAAACAGAATTCCGCTTCGCGGAAGAAACTTTCCCATACACTCATCCTTCAACCGAAATTGAGGTTAAGAGAGGAGATGACTGGCTTGAGATACTCGGCAGCGGGGTAGTGAAGCCTTCTGTTCTTGAGAAGCTCGGTATAGATTCTTCTGTATATAACGGGTGGGCCTTCGGCTCCGGCATTGAACGCTGGGCGATGATAAGCATGGATCTTCCTGACATTCGCCTCCTGTGGTCAGACGATGAACGAGTGAAGAAGCAGATGGTTCTAGGGCAAAAGTACAAGGAAGTTTCAAAATTTCCACCGGTGGTTCGAGACATATCTTTTATTGTGTCTAAGAGCTTCGTACCGAACGACTACTTCGACCTGATACGGGACGTCGGAGGCGATCTCATAGAAGAGGTGGCTCTGATCGACGAATACGAGAACGATGACAAGTTTGGCAAAGACAGAAAAAGCTACACCTACCGCATCACCTACAGAGACTTGGAGAAAACATTGACCAACGAAGAGGTTAACAAAATTCAGCAGCAAATCGAGGATAAGACAGAGGCGGATTTCGGCGCCGAAATCCGCCGAGAGTAACCTTTGACTTTGAGATTGTTTATTGTAAGGTTCTACTGGAACATTTCTTTCACCAGCAGAAGAGGGAGACAAAGTGGAGACCATTGAAAGCCGTGTGTACAACTATCTGAGGCGCGTGGTGAACAAAGCGGCGCGAGTGTGGCCGGAAGGCACTTTCCGCGTACTGCCGATGGACGGTATGATATATGTTCACAAGCCTCATGCAGGCAACACAGCCCTGCCAGATGAGCCAGACTACCAAGGTCAACATCTCATGAAAGTTGACTTCGTAGGGAGCATTCGCAACATCAGAGTTTGGTACGATGGTGTGGAACATCTCCTGACCGAGGAAGAGTTCAAGGAGATGGCAGAGCACTTTCTCACTGCTGACATTTGTCAGTGGTTTGCTCCATGAATTCTGCAGTTAGCCCCGCCCGAGCTTTATGTTCAGGCGGGGTTTTCCATGCTCAAAAAGCCTCTGAAATACCTTTCTTTTAAGCTGGATTTGTGCTAAAATATAAGCACTTAAAACAACATGCCGAAACCAGCCCGACAAGAAAAACCTAGCCGTTCTGGCGGGGGAAAGAGCAGCAACTACAGCGCCGAATCTATTACAGTTCTGGAAGGTCTTGAACCGGTACGCAAGCGCCCCGGAATGTATATCGGCACTACCGGTCCGGAAGGCCTGCACCACATGGTGTGGGAGATTTTTGACAACTCTCGCGATGAAGCCATGGGCGGATTCGCCGATGATATAGAAGTAACACTTCTTCCGGGTAACAAAATTCGCGTCACAGACAATGGTCGAGGAATTCCTGTAGACATACACAAACAAAGCAAAGTCTCCGCTCTCGAGACCATCATGACCACTCTGCATGCTGGAGGAAAATTCGGAGGGGAAGGCTATAAAGTCTCCGGAGGTCTTCATGGTGTGGGCGGTTCGGTCGTCAACGCCCTTTCAGTATATTGCCGCGCCGAAGTGCACAAGGACGGCGGCAGATATGTCCAAGAATACTCAAGAGGTAAGAAAAAAGGACCTGTAAAAAAGATCAGCGCATCTAAAAAGCAGGGGACTATCATTACATTCCAACCAGATCCAGAAATTTTCCCGGACACAGATTTTAAATTCAACAAGATCGTAGATCATCTGCGCCAACAGGCATACTTAGTTAAAAAGCTCCGCATAAGCATCATAGATGCTAGAGAAATTTCAGATATAAAAGATACTGAAACTTTCTACATTAGAGAGCTTGGACTGGAGACACCTTCGATGTCTTTCTATTTTGAAGGCGGACTTGTCTCTCTCGTAAGATTTGAAAATCAGCATCAAAAGCCTATACACAAGAATATCTTTTACGTAGAAAAGGCGGCAGGCCAAAATGAATACGAGACTGTTGAAGTAGCTCTTCAGTATGTTGATGACATTTCCGCCAGAATCCTGCCGTTCGCAAACAATATATACACAGCTGAAGGCGGTACGCACATCACAGGCTTCAAGACAGCTCTTACCAGAAGCCTCAATACCTATGCCCGCAAGAATAATCTTGTAAGTGAGAAAGAAGACAACTTCACTGGAGATGATGTCTTGGAAGGTTTAACTGCCGTAGTCTCAGTAAAGCTTCAGG
This sequence comes from uncultured Candidatus Saccharibacteria bacterium, assembly GCA_964618905.1. Taxonomy (GTDB): domain Bacteria; phylum Patescibacteriota; class Minisyncoccia; order Phycocordibacterales; family Zambryskibacteraceae; genus CAZUDK01. Next base: position 23,644 of record CAZUDK010000003.1, on the reverse strand, counting down.
AAATACAGTTTGAAGGTCAGACTAAGGGCAAACTTGGCTCAGTGGAAGCTCAAAGCATGGTGACATCAGTGTTTGGTGATGCTTTCTCAACCTTCCTTGAAGAAAATCCTGATGATGCCAAAGCTATAATCCAGAAAGTAGTGCTGGCTCTGAAGGCAAGGAAAGCCGCCAAGGCAGCTAAGGATTCCGTCCTTCGCAAAGGTGCTCTTGAAGGAATGACCCTGCCGGGCAAATTGGCAGACTGCGAATCCCGCTCTGCGGATAATTCAGAATTGTTCATTGTAGAGGGAGACTCGGCAGGCGGTACTGCTAAGATGGGCCGAGACAGAAAGATCCAGGCCATCCTGCCGCTTCGAGGCAAAATTTTGAACATAGAAAGAGCCCGACTCGACAGAATGCTCTCCAGCGAACAGATCAAAAACCTAGTGGTAGCTTTCGGCACAGCCATAGGCGACACATTTGATATAGAAAAGCTCCGCTATCACAAGATCATCATCGCCACCGATGCGGACGTAGACGGCGCGCATATCCGCACTCTTCTTCTGACTCTTCTTTATAGATATTTCAGACCTCTAATTGATGCAGGATTCGTTTACATTGCTCAGCCGCCTCTATACAAGATCCGCCAAGGCAAGGCTATATATTATGCATACAGCGACGAAGACAAAGAAGGAATAGTCGGTAAGAACGCCGAAGTTGAGGAAGTTGAAGAAGACAGACCAGAGAGCGAAGAAGAGGAGGTCGAAACAGAGGATAAAGAAGATAAGAAATCTACTAAGTCCAAGAAATTCTCAATCCAAAGATACAAAGGTCTTGGAGAAATGAACTCAGACGAGTTGTGGGAAACTACTATGGACCCAGAGAGGCGAGTGCTCAAACAAGTAGCAGTAGAAGACGCACGCGAAGCAGACCGCATCTTCGATGTTCTAATGGGTACAGATGTTCCTGCAAGAAAGAGCTTCATCCAATCGAACGCTAAGAAGGCCACACTGGACGTCTAAAACTTCTTAAAGATTTAAAACTTAAAAAAACACAGAGTCAAAGGCTCTGTGTTTTTTAATTGATCTGAAACAAAAGACAAATCCTATAGGACCCCAAAGGAAAGCTTCGCTTCCTACGGGGCAGGCAAGGACATTATTCATATTCCAGACATTTACATAAGCAAAAAGACAGTTGTATCAGATATAGGACAGAAAAATGTGGATAACTCGTCTATTAATGTGGCGCTTGGTGGGATAAAATATCAACTAAGTGGGAGAAAGTGGTATGAGACAAATTCATTATGTTCATAGGCGAATACAGACACACAGTAGACGACAAGAACCGCATTTTGCTGCCGGCCAAATTTAAAAAAGAACTTGGCAAGAAAGTGGTGGTTACCCGTGGCCTAGATAATTGTCTCTTCCTCTTTCCTCACAAGACGTGGGAGGAGATCTCGAAAGAGATGTCCAAGCTCGGACTGATGCAGACGGACAGCCGAGGCTTTACCCGATTCATGTTCTCCGGCGCTTCAGAAATAGACGTGGACTCTATGGGCCGAATCCTTATTCCAGACTACTTGAGAGAGTTTGGAGGAATTAAGAATCTGGCAGTCTTTGCAGGAGTTCATGACCGCATAGAAATCTGGCAGGACAAGCGCTGGGATACTTACAAGAAGAGGATAGAGTCCCAGGCGGACATGATGGCAGAGAAGCTAGGTACTGTCGGCATAAACTGATAAGCCTTCAGTTAAAAGGGTTAAAGCTAAAAGTCCGATGCATAAACACATACCAGTTCTTTTACATGAGGTCTCTGATCTCTTGAATATACAAGCCGGCGAGACTTTCTTAGATGGTACTCTCGGCTCCGGCGGACACTCGGCATACATAGCTGAAAAATCCAGTGGCAAAGTAAGGATTATCGGCTTAGACAGAGATGAAGACGCTGTAGCTAGAAGCCGAAGCCGCCTTGAGCCGCTTGGAATCGACTTTACAGGAGTGGTTGCCAGCTTCAAAGACTTGGAATCAGTTCTTGATGAACTCGGCGTTTCAGAAGTGGATGCCATTCTGTTCGATCTCGGCATCTCTTCCGATCAGCTCGAAGAGTCTGGCAGAGGATTCTCTTTCTTAAAAGATGAACCGCTGCTGATGACCATGAAGAGCAACCCTGATGAAGAAGATCTGACTGCCAAAGAGATACTGAATACTTTTGACGAAAACACTCTGGAAATCATCTTCCGAGGGTTCGGCGAAGAAAAATATTCAAGGAAAATAGCCAGGAAAATTGTCGAGAGAAGGGAAGAGAGAGGACCTTTTGCTACAACTTTTGATCTTGTTGAAGTTCTCAAAGAAGCTACTCCAGCCTCTTATCACAGAAACAAGATTCATCCAGCAACAAGAGTCTTCCAAGCTCTGCGTATAGCAGCCAATCAGGAGCTAGACACTCTTGAGAAAGGACTTGAAGCAGGCTTTAAGAATCTGAGAGCGGGCGGGAGATTCGCGGTCATCTCATTCCATTCACTCGAAGACAGACTGGTAAAAAATTTCTTCAGAGAAAAGAGCAGAGCAGGTGAAGGGGAGATATTGACCAAAAAACCCATTACACCTTCCGAAGAGGAAAAAGTAGTGAATAAAAGATCAAGGAGCGCCAAGCTTCGAGGATTAAGAAAAATTTAAAGTACATCAAAATATGGCATACAAAACAAAAATAATTTCATACGATGCGCGCATCAAAGTCTTTTGGGTTTTGACTTCAATTTGCATAATCTCACTATCTGTTTATATATACGCTGTAAATATGACCATAAGAAACACTGCACTCAGACAAGGACTTGAAACTGAGGTCGCCAGACTGTCTGTGGAGCAGAGTAATCTTGAATTTGCTCGCATTCAAAAGAGCCAAGGAATAAATATCGAGATGGCTTACGCTCGCGGCCTTCATAATGCTTCCGAACCTATTTATATCTCAAGAGGAAGCGCAGGTACTCTCTCATACAATACTCAAAACAATTAAATAAATTAGGCACACGAGAGCGGTTGCGGTAAAATTAAGTTTCAAAATTCGCCCAAGCAAACGCTATGAAAGAATTCCACTTAAGACTACGCCTACTTTCGATCGGAATACTAGTAATAGCCCTGATTCTGATAACCAAACTGTATTTTATACAAATCGTATCTGGAGACACCTTTAGAGAGAGAGCGGAACATCAATATGTAGCAGGAGCAAACTACTTCGACAGAGGCTCTATTTTCTTCACCACCAAAGACGGTGTTCTCGTACCGGCAGCTACTGTGGAGTCCGGCTTTTTGCTTTCTATAAATCCTAGAATTCTTCAAACGAATTCTACTGCCCAGGAAGCATACAGCAAACTTTCAGTCATCACACCAATTGACCATGATGATTTCTTTGCCAGAGCAGGCAAGAAAGATGACCCTTATGAAGTTGTAGCAGAACACCTTTCAGAAGATACTGCAGAAAAGATACAGGATTTAGGTATTCCAGGAATTTCAGTATTTAGGCAGAGGTGGCGAGTATACCCCGGAAAAGAAATGGCAGCGCACACAATAGGCTTCATGGGGTATAAAGGCAATGTTTTATCTGGACGATACGGGTTGGAAAGATATTACGATTCAACTCTGGACCGCGAGGGAGACAGCGCATTTGTTAATTTCTTCGTAGAAATGTTTTCCAATATCAAAAAGAGTGTTTCAAAAGAAAACAGCTTGGAAGGCGACATAGTCACAACCCTAGAACCTTCAGTTCAAGCTTTCCTAGAGCAGCAATTGGAGAAAATCGAAGAGCAATATCATTCTGAATTTAGCGGAGGCATAATTATCGACCCAAAGACCGGTGAGATAAGAGCTATGGCTCAGTGGCCTCCTTTTGATCCTAATGCTCCGGAGGAACAAGAGAGCTCGGCTGTTTTCAGAGACAAGCTTGTCGAAGACAGATATGAAATGGGTTCGATAATTAAAGCTCTCACAATTGCGTCAGGGCTGGATTCTGGTGTCATAACCGCAAATACTACTTTTAATGACCCCGGCTGCATGACTCTCAACACTAAGACATTCTGCAATTATGACGGCGAGTCTCATGGCTCTGCGGTAACAATGCAGGAAGTGCTCTCTTATTCTCTCAATACCGGCGCAGCTTTTGTAGTCTCGAAAATGGGTAATAAAAAATTTGCGGATTATATGAAGAATTTCGCTCTCGGGGAACTTACAGATATAGATCTGCCGAATGAAGGCAAATCGCTCATCTCGAATCTCAGCACAGGTAGAGATCTGGAGCTTGCTGAAGCCTCTTTCGGACAAGGTATAGCTTTGACTCCCATAATCACCACAAGAGCTCTTTCCTCACTAGCTAATGGAGGCTACCTCATCAAGCCTCATCTTGTGAAAGAAATAAAATACGACCTCGGCACTTCAAAAACTATTGAGTATCCTAAAGGAAAACAGGTTATCAAGCCGGAAACTTCAGAAGAAATTTCACGCATGCTTACTGCTTCTGTTGATTATGTTTTAAGAGAGGGAAGCATGCGTCTTGATAGATACAGTATCGGTGCTAAAACCGGTACAGCTCAAATTGCTAAAGAAGGCGGTGGAGGCTACTACCAAAATAGATACCTGCACTCATTTTTCGGATACTTCCCATCTTATGATCCGAAATTTTTGATCTTCTTATACACCTATTACCCAAAGGATGTGCAATATGCTTCAGAGACATTAACCGATGCATTCTTCAATACTGCCAAATTCCTTATCAGCTATTACGAGATTCCGCCTGATAGAGAAGGGCCCCCGCCTTCGCCTTTCAATTGATTAGGTAAATAATCTCTAACCCTTTTCTCCGATAATTGGATAGACTGTGAATGAATTAATGCTTATAACGCCATTCTCATCTATAGAATAGGTGAAATCTGCCATGTAAGAATTAGTTCCATCGTCAAAGTATGCCGTACCGGTACCGTCAACAGCCTCTACACTAGTTACATCGAAACTAACTCCTTCTGTTGAAATATCCGCATTATCTCCGACTAAGCTTGAAATATTGGTGGATATATAGTCTTCAATAGACATAGGCTCTTCCTGATTGCTGTTATTGCCGTTTAAAGCATCATTAACAGCTGCTCCTCCATCATCAGAAGTGTAATCTATTCCTCCGTTCCTGAAGAAGAGGAAGTACCCCGCAATAATGACAACAATGATTATTAATATTGCTGATATTGTTTTGTTCATAGTAAGTTATTAAACGCAATGAAGGGGTATATCTTACCGCCATGTTGAAAATCCGCCTATTTTCCGCTATTGTTTCTACGTTTGAGGCCCTATCGTCTAACGGTTAGGACATCGCCTTCTCAAGGCGGTAATCGGGGTTCGATTCCCCGTAGGGTCACAACTTGCTTTAATTGGGGTGCGGAGCACTCCGATTTTAGCAATGTTGACGGGTCCCTGTGGGGAATCGAAAGACGGAGGCGCGAAGCCGATTGCGAAGCAATTGTAGCCGAGGCGGGGTCGCGAAAAATTTCCGAAGGAAATTTATTTGTGACCGATTCCCCGTAGGGTCACAAGGTGAAAAATGACCCTACGGGGAGGAGAGGGGTCGGGAGAGGATAATCCTCTCCCGTAGAGGAAGGTTTCGGAAAACCGTGGGTTTCCGAGTTCCCGTAGGGTCACCAAAAACTCTTATGTCATTCAAAGACCAGATTTATTCCGTTGTAAAGCAAATTCCAAAAGGAAAAACTCTTACATATAAAGAAGTTGCAGAGAAAGTTGGCCGGCCGAAGGCCTACAGAGCTGTAGGAAATATTTTAAATAAGAACTATGACCCCAAAATACCTTGTCATAGAGTAATACGCTCAAATGGAAAAACAGGAGGCTATAACAGGGGAGCAGCCAAAAAGATATTGATTTTGAAAGAAGAAGGTTTTCTAAAAAACGGCTGAGAATATAAGCTGCTGAGCTTGAATAAAAAAGAAAGAGTCGCCTAATGAATCAGACTTGTTTTATTTCAAGCTCATGTATGTATAATGTTGAGCGTTATTTTTTAATAAATGTTTATGAAGTTCAATATTGTTATTTTTTGTTTATCGTTTTTCTTACTAACAGTTTTACCCGCTAATGTAGACGCTCAAGCTTATCCAACTCTTACAAGAGGTGATATCCCCACGATCATTAATAATATGAATATAGAGAGGCAGGAGAGAGGTCTCAACAGCTTGAAAGTAGACGCAACTCTCTCTAAAGTAGCTCAGAGCCGTTCTCAGTTCTTGGCCGAGGAAGGTCGCATTTACCACATCTCTGCTCCAGCTGGCACTCCATGGCCAAACCTTTCACAAGCTGGATATAGCTATACTCTTGCAGGAGAAAACCTAGCTATGGGTATAGAGAACACAGAAGTACTTTCAGATAGGTGGATGGCTTCACCAAAGCACATGGAAAACATTCTTGAAGGCTCTTATGAAGATGTAGGAGTTGGGGTAACTTCTGGATACTACAATGGGTCACCGGCTTCTTATGTGGTTGTTTATTTCGGTAAAAAATCTCCCACTTCAGCTTCAAGACAAAATTCAACAATTTACCGTCCGGTAAAGATTGCAAATTATTTAACTGTGCCTAACGGTAAAACTGCGCAGTCCGTTGGAACTACGCAGTCTACCGTTGTAGCTAGTGACATACCAGATGCGCTACTTACTCCAAGTGCTTCTTCTAAAGAAGCCCAAGAAATCCGTATAATGAGGCAGCTTATTGCTCATCTCCAATCTTATCTGAAGATTGTAAGCGCGGATTCGGAGCTAATATAAGACTGGCACCGAGTAATGCTAGAAATCCAGCAAAAACCATCAGGCTGATTTCAGGCAATTTCTCGCTTAGAGGTTCTGCTCCAGTTGAAGGTAGGCCCGGTACATAAGACTGAGCACCTAAAACTTGACCGCTTGAAGGTACAATATATGTAGGTATTACAGATCTTGCACCCAAGACTTGGCCAGGAACAGCAACAGTGGTTGGGAAGGCAACAGGGAATGCTCCACCTCCAAGATCAACATTCACATCTCCTGTGTTCACATCCCCAGCATTAACATCACCGCTCTCAACATTTACATTCACATCCGGAACATTAACGTTACCTGGAACAACTACAGTAGTGGTCCCAGTAAAGGTGTTTGTTAGAACACAGTTAGCAGGCACTCCTACTGCAATGGTAACTGAACCATTTGCTGCACAGTCGCCTGAGAAAGCAGCACTGTAGTTTGAGTTGCTTTGCTCAGATATAAAGTATGTTCCAGCAGCAAGAGTAGTCGTAGCAACACCACTTGTTATAGGCATACCATTAACGAAGAGTGGGAAGTCGCTTACTACTCTACTTCCGCCGTTTACCACTTTAGTAACTGTAAGAGAAGTAGTTGTAGCTGTCGTCGAAGCAAATGTATTAGTTATGATACATTGCGCATCAACTCCAGATGAGAGAGTAACCATACCGGATGCATCACAGTCTCCAGAGAACGTAGCTGTATACCCAGCAACTGGGGTTTCAGACACGGTCAGAGGTGCTGTAGGAATGGTTGAGGAAGAGAATACCAGTGGTATACCGCTGGTAACGGCAGTGGAGTTAACGAAGAGATCGAAATCTCCAACACCCAAACTTCCGCCGTTTACTATTTTAGTAACGGTAAGAGATGCATCGGAGGTAGTAGCACTGACTACATTGATCGTTACGGAGTCAGACACACTAGATGTACCGTCCGTACAATCAAGAGTCAAAGTCGTAGGGCTACCCACGGAAGGATACCAAGCATGGCTCGGTGTTATCGGTCCGCCGCTTCCGGAGAGAGATACTCCGGAAGTACCTGTCGGAGAAGTAATCTCACAGGCTGTAGCACCGCTTGATGTCCAACTGTAGTTCCAGTCGTCTCCATCTGTGATAGTTACAGGTCCGTCTGAGCCATTGATATCAATGTCTACAGAAGGTCCTGTCGTCGAAGCAAATGTATTAGTTATGATACATTGCGCATCAACTCCAGATGAGAGAGTAACCATACCGGATGCATCACAGTCTCCAGAGAACGTAGCTGTATACCCAGCAACTGGGGTTTCAGACACGGTCAGAGGTGCTGTAGGAATGGTTGAGGAAGAGAATACCAGTGGTATACCGCTGGTAACGGCAGTGGAGTTAACGAAGAGATCGAAATCTCCAACACCCAAACTTCCGCCGTTTACTATTTTAGTAACGGTAAGAGATGCATCGGAGGTTTGAGCATTAGCAGTATTGCTGCCTGAAATTCCAGATATGAAAAGCTGGAGTATGAGGGCAACAAAAGCTGCATAGCCAATCATTTTTTTCAAATTCTTTGGCAAACTCTGATGCCTTTCAATTATTCTGCTCATATTATTATATGATTAACTTATAATGTTTAACTGATAATTCTCATCTTTTCACTAAAAGCAAGATGAGGTAGGGAATCTTTCTTGCTTTAATAGCTTGGAAAACTCCCTACATCTGCCAAACGTACAAAGATAATTCCTCTTTCAATCGCGGCAAGGGGAGTGAAATAGGCTCCGTCGCTCTCGAGTAAAATATTTATATTTTGCAAATAAAAAAGCCCCGAATCCAAAATGGATCCGGAGCTTTATACAACTCCTTCATCAGCTTTTACCGATGATGTCGTCGATGAGCCCCCACTCCAGAGCTTTCTTGGGAGAGAGGACCGGATCTTTCGAGATGAACTTCATGAACTCCTCTTGCGATTTGCCTTTCTCTTCGATGCGTTTATAGATGGGGTAGACAGAATCAATCCACTCATCCATCAAGGCCGGCTCATATATCTCCATTGTATCTCGGAACTGCTGAACTCTCTCTTCCCGATTCATGCCAGCCCAAATTTTGACATGAACTGCATAAAAGTTCGGATGAATATTGAAGCTGGCATTTACCCGCGCCAACCTTACTGTGCATGCCTGAAGGATCATCAGAGCACCGGAAGACGCTTTCTTACCAACCACTCCGAATACAGGCCCTCGGGCTTGCTTAACCGCATTATAGATGCAGATAGCAGCGTCCGTTTCTCCTCCTGGAGAGTAGACCACCAGCCGGATGGGTTTCGGACTTCTGGCCAACTCATTGAAATTATCAATGAATTTGTCGGCAGACTTCTCCTTGATAAATCCTCGGAGATAGATCCTCCTCGATTTTGGAACCGAGCGGAGGACGGCCAAATCTTCCTTGGTCATAGCAGCCTCCTTTAGGTTCATTATGTGAGCGGATTCTAAAGCCAAGAATAGAATATAAAAATTTTCGGGTCAATAATAAAAAGAGGGGTCGTATATGACCCCTCTCACAACAGACCCCGCAGAGTTAACTTGCTCTGCGATTTTCGAATTCATCCAGCCAACCGTTATACTTCACGGTCGGTCGAATGTCTGCAGCTTCGTGCCCTCGGGCGCAAAAGCGTTCGCAGAACAACTCTATCTGGCGATCGTAGACCAGCCCAGCGAGTTCCTCTCGGAACTCGGGAGTGCCATGCAGGTATTCCTCAGACGAACTGAGAATTACCTGCAGAGCCTTTGACCTGTCTTCGCCAGTATTGGACTGGCGACGCCTATCGAACTCTCTCGCCAGGCGCTCAACCAGCTCCTCCAGATCTTCACGAACCTTAACCGGCATACATCCTCCTTGAAAGAGAAAGCTGCATCGGTCTCTACTTCTAGATTATCACAAAATTACTATATAGTCAAGCTCAGCTAAGAAGACTGTCCACAGCCTGCTTAACTACAGCACCATCTGCCTTTCCCTTCAGATCCTTCATTACAGCGCCTGTAAGCTGCCCTGCGCCTGACTTGTCTGTAATGCCAAGTTCTGCCTTCTTCTTTTCTACAAAGGCTTTGACTTCCTCTTCAGGCATCATTGCCGGCAGATAGCTTTCAAGTATTGCCAGCTCAGCCTTCTCATCCTCTGAAAGCTCCGGTCTGCCGCCTTTCTCGAACTGCTCTATGGAATCTTTTCTTTGCTTGGTCTGCCTGCGAATGACAGTTAATACGTCATCGTCAGAAAGCTCTTCATCAGGCTTCTTGCCCTTGGCTACAGCTTCATTGGTAAAGGCTGAAAGAAGACCGCGGATGACGGAAAGCTTCACAGTATCCTTGGCCTTCATGGCTTCTTTGAGCTCCTCGCGAATATCTTGGTGTAGTGACATATATCCATTATAATACAGGCATGGATAATTTGCTCTGGATAGTGCTTATACTCCTCCTTGCCAATACTGGGGTTCTCTACCTCTTCTGGAAGAAGACGGCAGAGAAAAAGGAGGGCGGAGAAGGATTCAACTTGCTTCTGCAGCAGTTTAATGATCTTTCCAGAACTCTTGACCACAAGCTTGGAGAAGGGAACAAGACCATGCACGATTTCATGAACTCCCAATCCGGCCAAGCTCAAAAGCTTATGACAGCTATTACCAAGCAGATCTCCGATCAGCTCATAGAAGTGATCAAAGGCGTAAGCGAAACCAAGGAGTCCACAAAACAAGTATTCATAATTGCAGAGCAGCTAAGAAATCTGGAAAAAGTCTTAAAGAACCAGAAGCAGCGAGGCAACCTAGGAGAGGCTTCCCTTGAACTAATACTTTCAAACGTCCTGCCCGGCCAGTATGAATTTCAATATGCTTTTAAAGATGGCGAGAAAGTAGACTTCGCCATTAAAACCCCAGATGGAATTGTACCTGTAGATGCCAAATTTCCTTTGGAAAACTACATGCGCCTTATGGATGAGACAGACGATGAGCGCCGCGAGTCTTACCGCAAGGATTTCAGGAATGATGTAAAGAAAAGGATCGACGAAACATCAAAATACATAAGGATAGAAGAGGGGACTTTGCCTTACGCTTTCATGTTTATACCAGCCGAAGGCATCTACTACGACCTGCTTAATAATGATGTGGGAGTGGGCATAAACTCGCAGGACTTGATTACATATGCCTACCAGCAGAAAAACGTCATTATCGCTTCGCCGACCACTTTCCTTGCATATCTGCAGACAATACTTTTCGGCAATAAGCGGGCAAAGATACAAGAAGAAGCCAAGGATATAATAAAAAACATTGGAGAACTCCAGAAGCACCTAGCATCCTACGGCGAATACCACAACAAACTTGGCAAAGCGCTTGGGACTGTCATTAACCACTACAATACTTCTGGAAAGGAATTCAAGAAAATCGACAAAGACATACTGCGCATAACAGATAAAAGCATCGGCCTCGAGCCGCTCTCTCTGGACAAGCCATCGCTCGAATAGTAGGCTATCGCAAGACTGAAGAAACTAAAGCGGATTCTCTTACTTAGGAGGAGTTATGGCTAACAAACTCATCATCCGCAACCGCAAGCACCTGAAAGAGCTGCTTCTCAAACTCACTCTGGATCCTCCTAGAGAGGGAGAACAAACAGAGCACGAAATCCGCTACACATTTCTGCTCGACATCTGCAATGCAGATTTCTCCAAAATAGACCAGGATGTGACAGCAGATCTTATTTGTAACAAGTGCAAAAAGCCTATGGAAAGAGTGACCTGGTGCGAGAGGTGCGGACTTGAGGTCTGCTCCGCCTGCATGCCTCCCAAGCCTGGAGAAGCTGAATCATACCCGTTCATGCCATACCCGCCGCTCCACTAGGAGCGGCGGTTCTTGCCTTTTAGAGCTAAATATGTAGAATATATGACCTATGACAGAAGCTACAGCAGAAAAGAAAAAGGCTCCAGAAACCAAGAAATCGCCCGCAAAAGCTGCTCGAAAAGAGGCTGACAAATTCTCCGTATTTGCTACAGGCGGCAAGCAGTATTTGGTAAGGGAAGGAGATACTATCAAGATCGAGAAAATTCTCGGAGAGGTAAAAGGTGCCGGCAGAGAGGAGTATAAAGAAGGCGATAAGCTGATATTCACAGACGTCCTGCTTACAGGCGACAAAGACAATATTACTCTCGGCACTCCTTTCATCAAGGGAGCATCAGTGAGCGCTACTTTAAAGAAGATCGGCAAAGCAAAGAAAATTGAGGTGATTAAATACAAGCCGAAGTCCCGGTACTTCAAGCGCTACGGCCACCGCCAGCCTTACTTTGAAATAACCATTGATTCAATAAAATAAATTAAATTAAAAACTCCGGCACTCGCCGGAGTTTTTAATTTGTCCTATGCAAGAAAGCACTCTTGAGCGTCTCCGGGTCGGCATATTCGAGTTCAGTGCCGGTCGATAAGCCTCGGCCAAGCACAGAGAAGGCAAGCGGCTGGTCCTTGAATATATCTTTCAAAAGGAAAGCCGTGTTCTCACCCTCGGCATTGGCATTCATAGCAAGTACCACTTCTTCCAGGCCTGCTTCCTTTCTTTTTTCTAAAATCTTCTTGAGTTCTGAGAGCCTTATGCGCTTCTCCGGCTCCTTTTCAAGAATAGGCACCGAACCGCCAAGAACAAAGTAATAACCTTTAAAGCTGCCGCTTTTCTCCACTGCTTCAAAGTCTATATCCCGAGGAATAATCATAAGCATAGACGCATCTCTCTCTGCATCAGAACATACAGAACAGAGTTTGCTGTCATGTCCATTCTTTGCGAAATACCGCATGCAATCAGGACACTGTACTATCTCACGCTTTAGGTCCTGTATGGCCCGCACAAGCTCTTCAGTGGAGCCGTGATTCTTGGATAGGAGATAATACACAAAGCGCTTGGCCTGGCGCGGGCCGATACCGGGGAATTTAGCGAAGATTTCAGAAAGACGGTCTATGGAATTCATTGAGCTATTTTAACACAAATGAAAACCCGCCCTTGAACTGTAGGACGGGTTTGTCCGGACTCAGGGCGGGGAATGGCTAAAGAAATCTGAAATAGTTCTCAGCCGATTCATGGAACACCTCACCTTCTTTTGGCAAGGTTATGTGGTCTGACCAGTGGTCGACTTCACTTTCGCCAGTTTCAATATAAAACCAGCCTGGTGCTGTCGCGCCGTCCGGACCAACAAAAACCGCCATGACTCGATCTCCTTCGACTTCCTTTATCTTCCCAAGCTGTCTTGCTTCTGGGAAGATTTCCTTTCCGTCAATTTCGGAGTATTTCGGAGGAATAACCCGAACGATTCTTTGTCCAACCTTAAGGTCTTTGAGCATCTGTTCTCTCCGGCACGTAGTGGAATATCGAACTTCTAGTTTGATTCAAACACAAAATAACTCCTAAGTCAATAATTAGAAGCTACTGAACTCTTCCTCTGCTTTGCCGTAGTTTGAGTAGTCTATCTCCACGAAAGTATTGAAGCGGGTATGATAGTCCAAAATGGCTGAACCGAGAGGACCGTTCCTGTGCTTAGCGATGATAAGTTCCTTTCTCTGAATTTCTTTCATCTTGCCTGATTCATCACGCAAGTCTTCCTGATCGGCATGTATGAACATCACCAAGTCCGCATCCTGCTCGATAGAACCTGAATCTCTGAGGTCTGAAAGCTTAGGTTTGCCACCTCGAGTCTCAACTGCACGAGATAGTTGGGAGAGAGCCACCACAGGTATATCGAGCTCGCGCGCCAAGTGCTTGAGCGAGCGAGAGATTTCAGTAACCTGCTGGGTCATAGAGTCCGAGGCTTTGGTATTGGTTGGAGCCATGAGCTGAAGATAATCGACTATGAGCAGTTTAAGGCCTTTCTCGATCTTGAGCTTTCTGGCCGCAGATCGCATCTTAAGAATAGTATTGCCCGGCTGGTCGTCTATGAATATAGGTGTACGAGAGAGATCGTCGAGAGCATCACGAATATTTTTAAAGACATCATCGCGCCAAGAGCCAGTCTGAGTTCGCACACCTTTTCTGATGACAGAAGCGTCTGTATGAGATTGGGCAGCAACTATTCTGTCTACCAGCTGATCCGCGCTCATCTCAAGAGAGAAAATGCCAACAGGAGTGCCAAATTCAACAGCACTTTTTCTTGCAATATCGAGAGCCAAAGCTGTTTTACCGACAGAAGGCCTTGCAGCCAAGATCACCAGGTCAGAGCGCTGGAAACCTCCAAGAATATCATCGAGAGACTTGAAACCTGTAGGCACTCCTCGAAGCTCATGCTCTGCAGAAGAAAGTTTTTCAAAACGCTCAAAAGCGTCATGCAAGAGGGGATTGAGCTCCTTGAATTTTCCTCCACCGGAAAAGTGCTGTGTGATATCAAAAATTTTCTTCTCGGCATTATCTAGAATGTCCTCAATTTCACCGGCTTCATTGAAACCAAGGTGAGAGAGGTGTTCGGAAGCCTCAATGAGCTGCCGCATGATATGCTTCTTCATCACTATCTCGGCATAATGCTTGATATTGGCGGAAGATGGCACCATAGCCGAAAGTTCTGAGAGGAAGGTAGTGCCTCCTACGCGCTCCAAAATTTCTTTCTCCTTCAAGCGAGTAGAAAGGGAAAGAAGATCGACAGGCACATGCTTGCCGAAAAGTTCAAGCATTGCCTCGTATATAATGCGATGTTTCTCGAAATAAAAAGATTCCGGACGGACAATATCCATGATCTCGTACATGGAATCCGGCCGAAGCATAACCGAACCAAGAAGCGCCATTTCAGCTTCAAGAGAATGAGGAGGAATTCGAAGACCTGATTTATCTGATACAGAAGATGCCAGCGACATGTCCGTATATTAACATGAGCCAAAGTACAGACCGCAAGAGCGGAAATGAGGCCTAAAGTTGAAAAGCTCTGCAGAAAGTGGGGATAAGATAATTTAAAGTCCGAGCCCTAGGATTTTGTCAAACTCACGGAGGGTAGTCAGCTTGTCTTCCGGCTTCACTTCCTTGTCTTTGAGCATTGTCCAGACTACGGCAAGTGCTTGCGGAGTGTTGAGGTCATTCTCGATTCTTTCCCTGAACTCGGCTTTGTATGCCTCGTCTTCCTTGCCGCCTTCCGGCAGCTCGCTTGCAATCTTCTTGAGCTTCTCATATGCATTCTTGGCGGCATCAAGGCCTTCCCAAGTAAAATTGGCTTTAGACCTATAGTGAGAGAGAAGAAGGAAATATCTATAAGCTAGAGGAGGATAGCCTTTCTCTTCAAGATCGCTAAGGTGTACAACATTTCCTAAACTTTTAGACATTTTGCTTGCCCCTTCAGCTTGTTCGTTGGGGTCGCCGGAAATATTTACAAACTCATTGTGCAGCCAGTAGTTGACGAAGGTGCAATCGCAGGCGCTCTCTGACTGAGCTATCTCGTTGTTGTGATGAACGGAAGCGAGATCTATGCCGCCGGTATGGATATCAAAATGTTCTCCTAAGTACTTTGTCGACATAGCCGAGCACTCTATGTGCCAGCCCGGAAAGCCCTTTCCCCAAGGACTTGGGAATCCAATTTCATCATTGAATTTCCAAAGAGCGAAATCTTCAAAATTTCTCTTCTCAGTATTTTCAGCTATCCTGGACTGTACATTTCTTCTAGAAAGTCCGCCAAGTTCTCCATAGTCGAAATCTTTGGAAGTGTCGAAATATATTCCATCACTAGTACTGTATGCAAAACCTTTGTCTTCTAGTTTTTTTATAAGCTCTATCTGCTCTTCCAAATGTTCGGAAGCCTTTGGTATTACATGAGGATGCAGGATATTAAGCTTCTGTATGTCTTCTTCAAATTTTTGCGCATAAAAGTTTCCGAGCTCTTTCATGGCTTCAAGGGTGATCGGCTTTCCTTCACGTTTCAAACCTTTTGTCATCTTGTCTTCTCCTTCATCAGCATCAGAAGAGAGATGGCCAATATCTGTAATATTCATTACTTGCTTCACTTCAAAGCCCGAGAACTCAAGCACTCTTCTGACTAAATCTGCCAAAACAAAAGACCTTAAATTACCAATGTGCACATAGTCGTACACGGTCGGTCCGCAGTCATAAAGGCCGGCAAAACCTTCTCTGATAGGTCTGAAATCTTCAATCTTGCCGGAAAGAGTATTATGAAATCTTAAAGCCACTTCTTGTATTTAAACCAAATAAAGAATAGAAGAGTCAGACCGGTCATTATGCCGATCACTATCCAGAAGTCATACGGACTGCCTATAAAAGGCATATTAATAGTATTCATACCAAAAACAGTGGCAATGAGGGAGAGAGGGAAGATGACAAAAGCCATGATAGTAAGAATTTTCATGGTCTCATTTTGTTTTGTAGTCAGCATGGAGTTATTCGTATCACGCAATTCATTAACCATCTCAAGCTGGCTCTTCACATTGTCTTCACATTTTAAGAACTCCTCGGCTGTGGACCGGACGAAGAAGGCAAAATCTTCTCCAAAGATTTCTCCGCCGGCAGATTCAAGGGATTTCATGGTATCAAGATATGGAGCGGAAATTTTCTTGAAATCAAGCAGGCATCTGGAAACTTCCGAAAGGGAAAAAACCATCTCTTTTTCATGACCTGAGAAAATATGTTTTTCAATGTCATCAATCCATGAATCTATATAAGAGAGCTGGTCAAAAAGGCCGTGTGCCAGCTCTTTAAGTAATCCAAAAAAGACCAAGTCCCTAGGAGAAAGAGGAGACTCGTGATCTAAGATGCCTTCTACTTCTATCTTTTTAGCAAAACGTTCAACTGAATCTATTTGTTCATATCTTACTGTTAAAAGAAAATCCTTGCCGACGATAAAATCTATTTCCTGACTCGTCTCTAATTCATGGCTGTCAGTAACAAGAGGGAAGTGAAGAATAAGAAACAGGTGGTCGCGCTTAGATTCAGTCCTATGCTTTAAAGAAGGAGTGCTCAGTTCATAAGCCACCATAGGATCAATGCCATATTTCTCCACCATCTCCTGAAGCTCTGCGGCATCCGGTTCAACTAAATCTACCCAGGTAGCAGATTTATATTTATAGATATTTTTCATCCTGCACGAAATTATGGTTAATCTTATTCCCGTATACGTCTATTTAGTACGGGACTAACTCTTCTACTTAGTATACTAGCTCTTCTATTTATTGACCATAAGCAGACAAGAGTGCGATAATATATTAAATGAGCGCCTCCCATACTAAAACTAAGACAAAGGGTTACGCACCCTTAGCTGCGCTGCTGCTTGCAGTAGTACTGTTTTACACAGGATTTCATGCTGGCAAAGTCAGTGTCCGCCAAGGAATAACTGGCGTAAATAATATGGAACTGGGCCAGCCGGCCAGTGTAGACTTTTCTCCATTTTGGAAAGCTTGGAACATTATCAATGAAAAATACGTTCCCGCCAACACTTCGTCTTCATCTCCAGAAGTCGACAATCAGGCAAAGGTCTGGGGTGCGATAGAAGGTCTGGCAGCTTCTCTGGGAGATCCTTACACTGTCTTCTTTCCTCCGGTTGAGTCAGAGATGTTTGAGTCTGATATACGAGGCAATTTCGAAGGAGTGGGAATGGAGATACTCTCTCAAGACGGAGCCATAACAGTCATAGCTCCTCTTAAAGGTTCACCTGCAGAAAAAGCCGGCATAATTTCCGGAGACAGAATCATAAGCATTGACGGCAAGGAAACTTCAGATATGACCACCGAAGAAGCTGTGAAGCTGATACGCGGACCAAGAGGAGAGACGGTTAATTTGACAATATTCAGAGCAAGCAGTCAGGAGCCGTTTGAAGTGAGCATCAAGCGAGATGTTATAGACATCCCAACCATAAACACCAGACAGCTGGATAATGGGATATTTATGATAGAGCTTTACAGCTTCTCAGCCAATTCTCCTAGCCTCTTTAGGGGAGCTTTAAGAGAATTCATAGAGTCTGGCAGCGATAAGCTGATACTGGACTTACGAGGCAATCCAGGAGGATACCTTGAAGCAGCTATAGATATGGCCAGCTGGTTCTTGCCATCAGGCAAGGTGGTTGTACGTGAGGATTTCGGATCAAGAAACGAAGAAAAAGTTTACAGGAGCAAGGGTTATGACATCTTCAATGACAATTTAGACTTCGTAATATTAGTTGACGGAGGATCGGCTTCCGCATCTGAAATATTAGCAGGAGCCTTGAGCGAACATGATAAAGCTATACTGGTGGGCAGCCAGACTTTCGGCAAAGGTTCGGTACAAGAACTCGTAAATATCACTCCCGACACTTCTCTTAAAGTTACCGTGGCAAGATGGCTGACTCCAAACGGACTATCAATTTCTCAAAGCGGCATAACTCCCGACTATCAAGTAGATAGAACTATAGAAGATGTGAAAGCCGGTCTAGACCCTCAGCTTGAAAAGGCTATAGAAGTTTTATCACAAGGTTAATTAGGGAATGAAAGTAATTCTTTTAAGCGATATTAAAGGCATTGGTAGGCGTTATGAAGAAAAAGACGTCTCGGATGGATATGCCAGAAATTTTCTTATACCTAAAAAGTTGGCAGTGCCGGCAGATGAAAGTGTTGCTGGTGAAGTAAAAGCCAAAATAGACGAAGAGAAAAAAGCCAAAGAGAGAAATCAAACAGCGCTTGAGAGAGACATTTCGAATATATCCGGCACTGAAATTTCGATTAAAGAGAGAGCAAATGAAAAAGGGCACCTCTTCAGCGGCATCACCACCCAAAAATTGTCAGAAATTTTAAAGAGAGAGAAAGGCTTGAATATAGATGCAAGCCGTATACTGCTCGAAGCTCCAATAAAAGAAATTGGGACTTACAAAATAGGAATCAAGACAGGAGAAAAGATTGCGCATTTTTCCCTTAAAGTTGAAGCTCTGTCTTAATACAAAAAAAACAGCGCCTGCTGGCGCTGTTTTTTGTTAAGCCTTTGGAGAGACGTCCATGACCTTCTTCTTCATTATACTGTTGTCGAAGTGGGTCTTTCTTTTGTAAGTGAGAGAAACAATGCCGTCTATTAAAGCAAAGAGGGTATGGTCTTTTCCAACTCCAACATTTTTGCCGGGAAGAATATCAGTACCTCTCTGGCGCACCAAAACTTCGCCCACGCGAGCCGAAGCTCCCGGAGTTTTCTTGATGCCTAGATATTTTGGATTGGAATCTCGGCCGTTTTTAGATGTACCTGCTGATTTCTTATGTGCCATTTTTATTTGTCCCGAACAAATCGAGAGATATAATTAACGGGTATGATTATACAGAAATTGGCGGCTGCAATCAAGCCCCTAGGCAAAACAGAGCCAGCAGGCAAAGAAGGGCCTGAAATAGTCGAATTTAATGAAGAAGGTAGGATAGTCGAGCATTCGCTTTTTGATAAATTCTTTTTATCGCTTGTAATAACATTGGTAGCCTTAGGATCTTTCGGTCTTGGTATACTGTACGGAACAGGGGAGAGGGGACCCGTTAAAATCATAGAGCCGAGCGATACTGCAGAGGCAGAAATTTCAAATTATCAATTAAACTCTGCCAACCAAACTGCAAATACAGCCGATTCATTGAATACAAACCAAGTTGTTGTATCTAAAAATGGCAGCAAATACCACTATTTATACTGTCCGGGTGCCAAACAAATCAAAGATGAGAACAAGATAATATTCGACTCTGCAGAAGCTGCTGAGCAAGCCGGTTATACCCTGGCAGGGAACTGCTCAGTTAGGTAATTATATGGCTTTGTTTAGTCATATAATTAAGGAAAATAGAAAAAAGTTACTTGACTTTATTGACGAAAAGTGCTAGCATTATGGACGAGTCAGCTGGTGCTGGCTTTTCGTTTGGGGGAGCTACTGTAGTCATTGCATCCCAAATTTAGAAGTTTATCCCATTGTTATTTTACAGCTTACAACCTTAGGTCTTCTGTTTTCTCTTTCATCTTCTGCTGCAGCTGCTTTGCCTGCCATGAACACGCCGGCAATCGAGCTCTCTGAAGAAGGAGCAAAACTTATATCCGACTCTACACCAAAAACTGAGCCGGAAGAGACAAGATCAGAAGACTACTTGCCGATCACAGATTCCGAAAATGTTGAGGAGTTCGTCAGAGACTACTTCAGAGACATTCCTATCTTGGCAGAAATTGCCCATTGTGAATCTCACTTCAGACAGTACAACTCGAGAGGTGAAGTTCTGAGAGGGGAAAAGAATACGTACGACAGAGGAGTGATGCAAATAAACATCCTCTACCATGCTAAGACTGCCAAAAAGCTTGGGTTAGACCTCCATAATATAGACGACAACGTGGCTTATGCCCGTTATCTCTACGAAAAGCAGGGTACCAAGCCTTGGAATTCTTCTAAGAAATGCTGGGGAAAGTACGTAGGTACTGAAATCGCATTCAGGTAAAACAGAGCAAAACCCGCCATCAAATCAATGTGGCGGGTTTTGTGTTGGAAAAATGTTCAGAATAACGTATTTACACAGGGAATAGCCCTTTTCTGAGGCTAAATGTACGTCGCACAATGTATCTTTTGCGTCTTGCAGCTTAAGCCAAAGTAAGCCAAAAAAGGATTTTGAATTAAAAAATTTTTAATTTATTTTTTCACTTCTCTTCCCTTTTCTCGATAATATCTCATTAAAATTTCTAAAAACTTTTCTGTACTTTTCTCTTCTCTTTCAAAACTCTGATTTTTTAAAAAGGCCAGTAGGGGGTCTCCCCTATTTTCACAATAGGGGAGGCTTACTTAATCAATCTGACCTTGGCATTGATTCTACTTAGTCTATCTATTATGTCCTCATAACCGCGATTTATTGCGTAGACGTTTGAAAGCACTGACTTCCCTTCTGCGCCAAGCATGGCTATGAGCATCATAGCTGCTGGACGAAGAGCTTGAGGGCAGACAACTTCGGCGGCTTTCAGTTTTGCAGGACCTTCTATAAGAACTCTGTGCGAATCAGCAAGTCGAACATTTCCTCCAAGACGATTAAGCTCTGTAAAGAAGATTGCTCTGTCTTCCCACATCCAGTCATGTATCAGAGTCGTTCCGTCAGCTTTCATAGCAATAGGTACAAAGAAAGGCAGATTGTCCGTATTAAGACCTGGATAAGGCTGAGCATGGATCTTGTCTGGTAGAGCTTTTAGGCGGGACGGATGAATGACAATATCTACCAACTTAGTCTCATCGTTGTCAGAGAGATACTTTTTCTTAATTTCATAGTTTAACCCCATCTTCTCAAGTTTAAGCAGCTCTATCTTGAGAAAATCAATCGGCACCCGAAGAATGGTGAGGTTTGAATCTGTCATAATTGCCGCTGCTATAAAGAACATGGCTTCTATAGGGTCTTCACTGTTGTAATGCTCAATATCTTTATTAATTTCAGGATTTCCTTGTATGGTAAGGGTCTTGGTGCCAATACCACTTATCTTTATCCCCAAATTTTCCAAAAAATAGCAGACATCCAAAACCATATAATTCTGCTGAGCAAAATCTATAACAGTTTCTTGAGGCAATACAGCAGCTCTTAATATGGCGTTTATGGTGCCAGTGTCGCTGGCTTCGTACATTACCACCTCTTTCTTCGCTACACCTGAATTAGAGATATCGTAGTATTCTTCTTTAGTATCTATGTTCAAACCTAAATCTTCCAAGGCAAACTTATGCGCAGATATTGTCCTCTCTCCCATTTTGCACCCACCACTGTGAGGCAACTTTAATGAGTCTAAGCGGCCGGATAGAGGGCCTATAAGCATCAATACTGAGCGAATTTTACTTGCTGCCTGACTATCTATATTTGAGAGATTGAAATCTGAAGGAGGCTGTATGACAAGGCTATGATCTCCCTGCCAGTGTGATTCAATTCCGATGCTTTTGAATATTTCTCTGAAACGGCTCACCTCTTCTATTCTGGGAATATTGTGCAGCACGGTTTTTCCCTTGTTTACCAGTGCAGCGGCAAAGAGACCCATAGCTCCGTTTTTCGAAGCATTAATACTTATCTCTCCCGAGAGTTCTTGTCCTCCTTCTATTTCAAAATCATCATATTCCATAAGCTCTCTCAATCAAGAAGACTCTCCCACCACTTGTAAGTAAAATTTATAAAAATGTACAGCGACCCATATAGAGGCAGCAGAACAAAAAACAATATCATCTTAAAAGTCTTCATAATAAACCGATTTCCCTTCTTTAAATGCTAAGAAATAATATCTTTTATGAACATCCATGCCGCTCTTAACACTTCCTTAATATAAGAAACTGTAGCCTGTCCTTTAGGAGAATTAACAGCGTCAAATATAGACCAGTCAAAAAAATATTTCAGCAACGCCAAGCCAACAAGGACTAAAACTATACAAGAGATAAAACCTTCCTGCCTGCGCCTTTGCATATATTAATCTTAATTGTAGACCGGCAAGTAAGCAAGCGGGTCTAAATATGCGCTAGTATCGGCTATTGGCACAAATATCTGCTTGCAGCCATGGCTCTGGATAAACTGCCGCACCTCAACACCTTGGCTGGCAAAAAGGCCCACATGCAGGTGCGGCCCGGTAGAATAACCAGCCCCATCCGTATGCGGAGTACCGCCAGAGTACCCTACCACTTGTCCGGCAGTAACCGCCTGACCTTTTTCAACCAAAGCGGCTGAGAGATGCCCGTAAATACTTGATATGCCATTAGGATATTTTATGAGAATCCATCGTCCATATGAATAACAGCCTCTCTGGATATCTGTGTTGCCTACCCCCTCCACTACCCCATCATGCATGGCTTTGACCGGAGTTCCTTGTGCGGCGCGAAAGTCCACACCGTTATGACTTCCAGAGGCATACAATCTCTCAGCACCCACAGTCTTGCCGAAACGCTGAGTAACGTAAACATAATCAAGAGGCCAAGATAAGATACCGTGCCTAGGTGCCTCTACTAAGGTAGGATCCAAATTTATTTTTAACTGGGACTCAAACTTGTACAGATCATCTTCGAACTGTTTCTGCCGAGCCATATTCTCAGCGAGCATCTGTTGATACTGGGCTTCTTTATTTTTCGTCTCTGCCAAAAGCTTAGCCTTTGCATCTTTGCTATTTTCAACAACTTCCTTTTGACCGCCAAGTTCACTGTGAAGATCAAGTAATTCTTGCTTACTCATCTTGCTCAGCTCCTTTTCTTTGTTTAGATTTTCTCTGGTCTCTCTTAAAACATTTATTTCCTGACCTAATTCTTCATTCAAACTCTCAAGTCTGACTCTGTCCCCCCAGACATCTGACATGTTGTCATAAGCCAAAATATCCAAAAGAATATTGTCATTGCTATATCTGGAAAGCTCCTGAATAACATTAGCAATGGCCTTTTTATGAGTTATTATCTGCTGGCCTTTTTTATCTGCAGATTGCTCCAGTGACTTTATATTCAGATTGGTCGAAGCAATCTTAGACTGAGTCAATTTAATATCATTAGCCAGTTTAGCTCTGGTAGCATCGAGGCTCTGAACTGCAGAAGCAAGCGACTGGCTCTGGCTGGAGATGGCATTCAACTGAGCTTCCAGACGTTTTTGTTCCTCTATTAAAGAGTCTCTTTCGTGCTTGGTCTGTACTATCATCGCCTGAAGTTCATCAGGAGTCATCGCCCAGCTCTCAGGAGCATGCGCGAAAGATACGAACAGAAAAACTGAAACAAATGTTATGAAAACTAATTTAAATCTCATTTAAGCTTTAATCAGCTCAATAGCTTTTTCTAACCTCTTTTTAGATTCATCAGTACCGAGTGCCTTAATAAGAGTGAAAGGATCAGGTGACTTCTCTTTGCCTGACAGAGAGTACCTTACAGGCCAAAGAACATTACCCTTCCCCGCTTCTTCAGCATATTTCATCAAATCTCCTCCGTTTTCTATAAT